>JAQCJC010000031.1 GCA_027593245.1 Bacteroidota bacterium
AATTATAAAATTTAACATTTTGGTTAATAATTAGTTAAAAACAACCTAAAGCATTCTTAAAAAATGTAATTTTATGCCATGAATAAGAAGTTGTTTTCTGTGCTTGTAATATTGATGAGTCTATCGCTAATCGGAATTATTTTTGTGCAGGCCTATTACATCAATTATTCGCTAGAGACCAAGGAAGATCAATTTGCCTTTAACGTCAAAAAAGTCCTAAGTTATGCTTCGAGTGAGGTTGCCGATATTGAATATTCAAAATATGTAATTGCACTTAATGCGCTCATAGCGCGAGGTCAGGAACCCGACACCAGTGCCATCCGAAGTATAAGAGTTTATAAGCAAAACAAAGACGCCGATCAAATTATTGTGTACAATACTGGAGTAAAGGAAGAGAACTACACCATTCCTGTTTTGCAAAATGACGGATCAGATAGTCTAAATTTCAAAAAGTTCAAAGGCAAAACAACTCAACAAGCCTATTCCTCCGCTGGTATTGACGGACAGGGAATACCGAACCTAGAATACTCTTTAACCAAAGTCCTAAACATGGACCGTTTGCAAAAAGCCACTTTTGAAGCGCAGTACAAAGCAGAAATTCAAAACACATCCATTGAAGAACGAGTTTCTGTACCAATGATTCAGCGTCTTTTGGACCACAAACTCAAAGAAAATAATATTGATATCGCTTATGAATTTGCAATTCTAAACAACAAATTACCTACCGCTATACAGTCTTCTCATTTTGAAGCCTCACTTGTGCCTACAATTGGGGTGCCTATTTTTATTGATGAAAACGGTGCTAGCAATTATGGGTTATTTATTAATTTTCCCAAAAGAAAGCGCTTTATCATGTCTTCCATCATTGGTATAACTTCACTTTCTATTTTATTTACAATTATTATTATAATTGCCTACACCAGTGCCTTATACCAGCTCATTCAACAGCGAAAAATTTCTCAAATGAAGTCTGACTTTATCAACAATATGACCCATGAGTTCAAAACACCAATAGCGACCATAAATCTAGCTTTAGATGCGATTAGAAATCCAAAAATATTCCAGCATGAGGATAAAGTAAAAAATTATTTATCCATGATCAAGGAGGAGAATAAGCGCATGAATGCTCAAGTTGAAAATGTATTGCGTATTTCTCAATTGCAGAAAAAACAACTTCTGATCAGTAAGGACCGCCTAATATTACACGATCTTATCCTCGATGCAATCACTCATGTCGAATTGATTGTAGAGGATAGAACGGGTTATATAAAAACACATTTCAAGGCTTCAAAGTCCTCAATACTAGCCAACAGTACATATTTTACAAATGTCATTGTTAACATTTTGGACAATGCTGTGAAATACACCAACGGCCCACCAAAAATTGATATTACTACAGAAAATGTTGGCAACAATATTGTGATGCTTGTCAAAGATCAAGGGATAGGAATGAATAAAGCGGTTCAGAAACGAATTTTTGAAGAGTTTTACAGGGAACATACGGGCAATGTTCACAACGTCAAGGGACATGGACTTGGGCTGGCTAATGTTAAAAGAATTGTAGAAAATCATCAAGGAACAGTCACTGTTGAAAGTGAAAAAGGAAAAGGTAGTACCTTTATTATAAAATTACCACTAATTGCATGACATTATGGAAGAAAACATTAAACGTATTTTACTAGTTGAAGACGATCCAAATTTTGGAACAGTCCTCAAAGAATACCTAAGCATTAACAATTACGAAGTTGTACTTGCCAAAAATGGTATGGAAGGTTTTGAAAAATTTAGAAAATCTGATTTTCACCTTTGTATTTTAGATGTCATGATGCCGTACAAGGATGGCTTCACTTTGGCTCAAGAAATCCGAGAAAAGGACAAGGATGTTCCTATAATTTTCTTGACGGCCAAAGCGCTAAAAGAAGATGTGCTTAAAGGCTATAAAGTCGGAGCAGATGATTATTTAAACAAACCTTTTGATAGCGAAGTTTTACTATTAAAAATCCAAGCTATAATTCAGCGTAAAACAGTTGAAAGTGTAGCAGATAGCAATCAATTTGAGTTTGAAATTGGAAGCTTTAAGCTAAATTCTAAACTTAGATTTTTGACCCATGGCGAAACACAGATTAAACTCTCGCCAAAGGAAAATGATTTGTTACGTCTTTTGGCTTTGCATATAAACGATTTGATGCCAAGGGAAATTGCATTGACTAAAATTTGGCGCGATGATAACTATTTTACGTCAAGAAGTATGGATGTGTATATTGCCAAGTTAAGAAAGTATCTAAAACTCGACCCTAAGGTTGAAATTCTAAATATACATGGTGAAGGATTTCGCTTGGTGATAAATCCTTAGGTACATGACAACATTTTGTTGATGTAGGCTAGAATTTCTTCAATTGGTGCGCGGTGATCATACCACTTGGTTTTGTCCTGCCTTTTGAACCATGTAAATTGCCTTTTAGCAAAACGCCTAGAATTTTTTTTTATTTCTTCGGTGGCAGAGTCTAGTGAACAATGGCCTTCCAAATATCTAAAGACTTCTTTGTATCCAACAGTATTCAATGCATTCAAATGTTTGTGTTCTAAGACAGATTTAACCTCATCTACAAGCCCCTTTGCAATCATTAAATCAACACGTCGGTTGATTCGTTCATAAACTAAAGACCGTTCAGCTGTTAATCCAATTTGAATAGTTTTGAAGTTACGTTTTTTCTTTTCTTTATTTAAAAAACCACTGTAGGCTTTTCCAGTACCTCTACAAATTTCGAGAGCGCGAATGACTCTGTGTGGGTTGTCCAAAGCGATTGCTTCGTACGCTATTGGATCAAGTGTCTTGAGTTCCTTTTGAAGGCCTTGAATTCCATTGGTTTTGAACTCTGTATTTAATTGAGTTCTTATGTTGGCACTAACTTCTGGAAAATCATCTAATCCTTCTAAAACAGCTTGAACGTACAAGCCAGATCCACCAACCAATACTACAATTGGGTTGTGCTTGTGTATGGTTGTGATACATTCGATCGCTTCTCGTTCAAAATCGCCAACACTGTATTTGTCTAAGATAGATTTGTTGTGAATGAAATGATGTATTATAGCTTTTTGTTCCTCATTGGATGGGGCGGCTGTACCGATCGGAATTTCTTTGTAAAACTGTCGCGAATCGGCTGAGATGATTTCGGTTTTGAAATAGGTTGCGAGTTTGATGCTTAAGCTCGTTTTTCCGATGCCTGTTGGGCCAACAATAGAAATGATGTATTTATCCATAATCAACTAAAGAAGATGGCCGCATTTGTGGCAAAATTGAGCGTCGTCGTTGTGATACGATTCCATGCAATTGGTGCAAGATTGTGTATTTTTGGGTATATTATTGCGTTCGGATTTTGTCATTTCGGAGGTGACTATTCCGGTTGGTATTGCGATGATTCCATAACCCAAAATCATAATAAGCGATGCAATAGACTGACCGAGTGCACTCACGGGTGCGATGTCCCCATAACCAACCGTAGTGAGGGTTACTATGGCCCAATATACACCTCTAGGGATACTGCTAAAACCACTGTCTTTATCTCCTTCAATCAAATACATCAACGTGCCTAAAATGACACATAAAACCAATACAAATGAAAGAAATACGGCAACTTTCACGCGACTGCGTTTTAGTGCCCTGCCAAAATTAGTGCTTTCTCCAATATATCGTGTCAGCTTTAAAATCCGGAATACGCGCAACAGCCGTAGTGCACGAATAGCAACAAGTGAATGCGTTCCTACAAAAAATAGAGATAAATATTTTGGAATGGTTGAAAGAAAATCAATAATGCCGTAAAAGCTAAAAATATATGCTTCTGGCTTTTTTACACATATAATCCTTGCAATGTATTCAAATGTAAAAAGGATGGTGATGATCCACTCAAGAATATTTAAAACATCATGATAATTATTTCCGATATAATCTACGCTTTCGAGCATTACTAAAACAATACTCAAAAGAATAAAAATTAGTAAAACAACATCAAATAGTTTACCGGATGGAGTATCGGCTTCGTAAATGATTTCATGAAGCTTATTCTTCCAAGATGGCTCTTTTTTTTGGTTAGGCATAGATCAAAAATACTAAAAAAGTTTAGTCTTCAATAGAAATGACTTTTATTCTTTTGTTTCGCCTTATATAGCTTTGGATAATGTGTTGTGCATCTTTATTGTGCTCTAAGGGGGTAATGAGATTAGCTAAAACATCAATATTTTTAATTTGAAAATTAAGATTAAAATAGGTAAATCCTTTTATAAGGCCCTGATCTACCCAAACAGCGGAGCGTTCGTCTACTGCACGTCCTTGATCGACAATGATCATACTTTTTGTTTTGAAACTGTTGTTTGCAATTATTTTTTTAACTCTGTTGTTATATTTTTCTTTGTTTTCCTCGTTAACACAAGCACCCCCACATTCTTTGATGGTATAGCCAAAGCAGCTGCTTTTGGATTTATATAATCCGCAAAGTTTTTGACATAAGCTGTATTTTTCAACCATTTTATTCATAAAGCTTTTTCCACTTTGAATATTAGAAAAGGTAGTGATTGGCTTAGCCGTACCTTTGATTTTTTCAATTTTTAAATTGAGGTATCCGTTTTTATCTAAAAAATGAAATAATCCATGAGTGAAAACGGTTCTGCGTAAAGCACGATTGAATTTGGGCTTATGGTGTTTTATCTCTTCACTTTCTTTTAGTAAAGCTAATAATTCGCTTCCTGTTTTTTCATAACTCACTGAGGCTACTTCGAGTTGAATTTTTTTTGATTTTGGTGTTTGTCCACTAAAGTGCTGATTAATTCTACTTTTTATGTTTTTACTCTTCCCAATGTAGATGATATTTCCTTTACTATCGTGTATGTAATAGACTCCAGTATCTGAGGTAAGGCTACTTATTATTTCGGCTAGTTTGGGTTCTATTTGTCGTTTAGGTTCCAGTCGAATGGCAGCTTTGATAATTTCTTTATCGAGATCTTTACTCATCAATAATTCAAACAGTTTAGTAGTAGCGAGTGCATCTCCAGAAGCGCGGTGTCGATCACTTATTGGAATTCCAAGCGCACGTACCAATTTACCAAGACTATAGGAGGTAAGATCAGGAATTAGTTTTTTTGAAAGTTCAACTGTACATAAGTTTTTGCGTTCAAATTTAAATCCAAGGCGATCAAATTCTAATTTTAGAATTCTGTAGTCAAATTTAGCATTGTGTGCTACAATAATGCAGTCTTCTGTAATTTCTACAATACGTTTGGCAACTTCAAAAAATTTGGGTGTATTGCGCAACATTTTACTTGAAATTCCTGTAAGATTTACCACGTAGGGCTGGATAGGACGCTCTGGATTGACTAAGCTAATAAATTGGTCGACTACAGCATGCCCATCGTGTTTGTATATGGCTATCTCAGTAATACCTTCCTCATTGTATTTACCTCCAGTGGTTTCTATGTCTACAATTGCGTAAATTCTTTTTTTATTGATAATTTCTAGCACCAAAAATGTGACTACCCACACGAATCATTGTACTGCCACATTCTATAGCAAGTGGATAATCTCCACTCATACCCATCGATATAATATGCATCGAGTCTTCGATACTTTTTAGCTCACTAAATGTTGATTTTAGAGTTTCAAATTCTTTGCGGATCTTATTTTGGTCATCTGTGAAGGTAGCCATTCCCATGACTCCCTTAATTTTAATATTTTTTAAATCCTTAAACTCTGTTGATTTCATCAGCTGTATTGCATCATTTTTTGTCATCCCAAATTTGGAATCTTCAGCCGCAATTTTGATTTGTAACAAACCGTTAATACATCGGTTATTTCTTAGCGCTTGTTTATTGATTTCGGACAACAATTTTAGACTGTCTACTCCATGAATCAAATCAACAAAAGGAGCCATGTACTTTACTTTATTGCGTTGCACATGTCCGATCATATGCCATTGTATGTCTTTGGGCATTTGCTGGTGTTTTTCAACCATTTCTTGAACTTTATTTTCTCCAAAAATCCGTTGTCCAACTTCGTATGCTTTCATCAAATCTTGCACGGGTTTTGTTTTTGACACTGCTACCAAAGTCACCTGCTTTGGCAATATTGATTTTAGTTCTTGAAGTTGTTTTTTAATACTCATCTTAAAATTCATAAATGGTTGTCCCACTTCTTAATTTTGGATATATGTAGGTGCTTTTTGGGGGCATTACTAGATTATTGTCTGCAATGGCTTTAAGTTGGTCAATCAGTACAGGATTTAAGCCAAAACCAACGGCGTATGTTTTGTTGTCTATTTGTTTTTTAATCCATTTCATTTGGTCACTTTTGTGTGCGTACTTTAGTCGTCTATCAGTTCGTACATTCTCTATTCCCAAAATGGGTTTCAAAATATATTCTTGCAACACATAAGAATCAAGTTGGTGAAGAGGTGCTTGAAGTTTTACGAAATCTTTGCGCAAAGATAATGAATAAAATTGGCCGTCTAGATACATACAGAACCCTTTTCCTTTTTTAGAGGCTGCATAGGTCTTGTGGGGTGTGCTATCAAAATAAAGTTTAATTTTTTTCAAAAAGCTGCTAGCGGAAAGGCCGTTCAGGTCGGTTACAACTCTGTTGTATTCCTGAACAATCAGTTCGTGTTCTGGAATTAGAAATGCCATAAAATAGTTTGTCCCCGCTTTCTTAGGCTCTTCTTCAGAGAGCATCACAGAAGACGCTGAACGGTGATGACCATCTGCGATATAGAGTCCATCAATATTTTCAAAGCCCTTAATTATTTGATCTATTAGTTCTTTATTTGTCACTTGCCACAGCTTTAATGTTTCGTTTTCTGAAAACTTTAAAACACTTGTTTCTGGGTGTTTTTTGACGTTCTTAATCAACTCTGACAGAGCCGCTGAATTTTTGTAGGTCAATAAGACCGGCTCGGCATTGAACCGTGTTGTCTTTAGGTAATTTTTGAAAATCGTCTCCCTACTTTCCAAGGTGTTTTCATGCTTTTTTATGCGTCCATTTTTGTAATCCTCAACACTCGTTAAAGCTGTTATTCCAGTAAATTTATGCGCATTTATTATGATTTCTTGTATATAAAATCCTTTATCTTGGTCTTTTTGCAAAAGGTTTTTATCCTTAAAATTTTGATATGCTGTCTTGACATCCTCAAAACGTTTTTTATTCGAATTTTTAGTGGTTTTATCAATATTGGATTTGATGATTTGTAGGAAAGAATTAGGGCAGTTTTCAAAAGTTGTTTTAAGTTCTTTTTTGCTGTAGAGCTGAAAGGGCTTACTGCAAAATTGCAGTTCTATTTTCGGATTCGGACGAATTGCACAAAAAGGTTTTATGTGTGCCATAAGGGCTTAGATTAAATGTGGGGCAGTCAAATTATTATAAAAAACGAGCAGCAGGAACAACTGCTTTTCTTTCATCAGCATAGTTATAAAACCCTTCTCCAGTTTTTTTACCAAGTTTACCCGCTCTTACCATATTGACAAGAAGAGGGTTGGGTGCGTATTTTGGATTCTTAAAACCGTCATGCATGACCTCTAAAATCGACATACATACGTCTAATCCAATAAAATCTGCCAATTCTAATGGCCCCATTGGGTGGGCCATTCCAAGTTTCATGATTCCATCAATTTCAAGTACACCGCTCACGCCGCTTTGTAAGGCTTCAATTGCTTCGTTGATCATTGGCATAAGAATTCGATTGGCAATAAATCCTGGGTAGTCATTGACTTGTATCGCTGTTTTGCCTATCTCTTTGGTGAGTTTTACGATGAAATAAGTAACTTCTTTATCGGTATTATAACCGTTTATAATTTCTACTAAAGGCATTACAGGTACAGGGTTCATAAAATGCATGCCAATCACTCGACCAGGGCGCGTTGTTGCAGCTGCAATTTTCGTTATTGAAATAGAGGAGGTGTTTGTTGCCAAAATAGTGTCATCAGGACAAGCTATATCCAATGTTTTGAAAATTTCTAATTTAAGTGCTTCGTTTTCCGTGGCCGCTTCAACCACCAAACTGGCATATTCAACTCCTTCGCTAATG
The DNA here is from genome assembly GCA_027593245.1 of Bacteroidota bacterium. Taxonomy (GTDB): domain Bacteria; phylum Bacteroidota; class Bacteroidia; order Flavobacteriales; family Flavobacteriaceae; genus UBA3537. The sequence goes on from JAQCJC010000031.1 coordinate 8,067, forward strand.
TCTGTAAACATTGTGATGTTGTTGAGCGTCTCTTTTTTTAAAGCTTCTGTAATGACTTCTTTTTGAATCATTCGATCCAAATTTTTAGAAATAGTTTGCGCAGCATGTGTTAGCGCTGTCTTGTTGACGTCTATCAATTGAACTTTGTATCCAGACTGTGCAAAGGTATGTGCAATCCCATTACCCATAGCCCCAGCACCTATAACTGCTATATTTTTCATGATCTAATTTTTTTTAAAAACAATCTATAATTCGATGCGCTAATTTGAGTGCATCCGTACCATCGCGTAAAGTTACAATTGGTTTAGTGTTGCCTTCAATCGCATCAGCAAAAGTCTCCAATTCATCTAAGATGGCATTATTGGGTATTATTTCGGGGTTTTTAAAATAAATTTGTTTGCTTTTTCCTTCGGCATTTTGCAACACCATATCAAAATCTCCAGGGTGTTCTGGAGCGTCTTTCATTTTTACAACCTCCACTTTTTTGTCCAAAAAATCAACGCTTATATAAGCGTCTTTTTGAAAAAATCGACTTTTTCTCATGTTTTTTAAAGAGATACGACTCGCTGTTAAGTTCGCTACACACCCATTTTCAAATTCTATGCGCGCATTCGCAATATCGGGAGTTTCACTGATAACTGAGACCCCACTGGCATGTACAGAAAGGACAGGGGACTTTACAACACTAAGAATGATATCAATATCGTGAATCATTAAATCGAGCACTACAGGGACATCAGTTCCCCTAGGGTTAAATTCAGCTAAACGATGTGTTTCTATAAACATCGGATTTCTGATTTCTGATTTTATCGCTTTAAAAGCAGGGTTGAATCGTTCGACGTGTCCTACTTGTCCGCGCAGATTGTTCTCCGAAACCAACAAGCGAATGTGTTCCGCTTCTTCGATAGTATTGGTAATTGGTTTTTCTATAAAAATATGCTTGCCCTTGGTGATGGCTTTTATCGCACAATTGTAATGTGAGAGGGTAGGGGTCACAATATCGACTACATCAACGGCATCCATAAGTGCATCGAGTTGATCAAAGTAACGATACTTAAATTCTTCTGCTACTCTTTGTCCATTGGCGATATCAGGATCATAAAAGCCAACCAATTCGTACTTTTCAGATTGTTGAAGTAATTTCAAATGAATTCTACCCAAATGGCCAGCGCCTAAAACACCTACTTTTAGCATCTCTAATAATTTTGCACAAAATTAAATATTTAAATAGTATTCCGCCTAAATTTGTGTTAAAACCTTAAGTTTTGAAATTCTTTTCTTTTTTTCATTTCAATAACAATTTTCTTTACTTAATTTTGGAATAGAAATTTAACAGATTTGATAGATTCATTTAAACACAAAGGCTTACGGCAAAAATTAGTCGATTTATTGGTTGAAAAAGGCATTAGAGATGAGGCCGTTTTGGATGCGATTGGTAAAGTACCGCGCCATTTGTTTATGGACTCAAGTTTTTTGGATCATGCCTACCAAGACAAGGCATTTCCAATAGCAGCCAATCAAACCATCTCTCAGCCTTATACGGTAGCTTTTCAAACCGAATTATTGGGGGTTGAGCCTAAACACAAGGTTTTGGAGATAGGTACCGGAAGTGGTTATCAAGCTGCTGTCCTGTGTTTGTTAGGAGTTGAGCTTTACAGTATAGAGCGTCAGTCTGAATTATTTAAAAAAGCAAGTATTTTTTTACCCAAGATTGGCTACGTGGCCAAGCGTCTTATTTTTGGAGATGGGTATCAAGGCCTTGAAGATGAGGCCCCCTTTGATCGAATTTTAGTAACTGCCGGCGCTCCTTTTGTTCCAAAAGCACTATTGGCTCAACTTAAGGTTGGAGGTCGTTTGGTGATTCCAGTAGGCGAAAAAGAACAAATCATGACTCTTTATGTACGTACGAGTACAAAGGCTTTTGAAAAACAAGAGTTTGGGCAATTCAAATTTGTACCCATGCTAGAGGATAAATCCTAGAAATTTAATCCAAACATTAAAGCTTGATCATTCTGCCCATTTACGCAAGATCGGACGTAATCGATGCGTAAAAAACGGTATTTTTTCCATCCTAAGTTAGCTAAACCAATATTGAATTCTCTGTATGGCGTTTGGCTTTCAGCAGCAATCCCGTGAAGACCTACTATTAAATTGTAATTGAGTTTATTGATTAAAGGAATTTTTCCTAGAATGTACCCTTTGAAATCGTGTTCAATATGATATTCAAAATAATCATTCGATGTGCTGTAATCGTAGTACCCCAAATTCTTAAAACTGGACAGATAATTTAATTTAGTATTTACATGGGTAAGGTTCCCGTTGAAATGTTTGTAGTCAACAAATGACACTGTTTTGTTGTCAAAAAATGTTCCTGCGAGAATATTGTAATTGAATAGCCCCGTGGTTTTTAGATTAATCTCTTGCCGCAGTCGAGCACTTAGGTGATCGAAGTTATATGCAGAGATACTTGAATTGAATCCTTTTGTGTAATTGAAATAAAGTTTTGGGTAATCCGAGTTACTGAAAGAGTATTTTAGATCTGGATAGGACATGTACTTTTCTCCGAAGCGAATAGCAATATCCAAATCAAATCGAAGCAAATTGTGATTTGCAAATGGTGCTGAGCCCATAGTACTTGGGTCAAGGGGGTTGTTGCTGGTATAGCTGAGGCCATCGATAGGCCTGATGGTATGGTCGGTAGTATTGAATAATACCTTTCGGTTCTCATAAGCCATATTAGTACTGAATCTTAAGCCGTTGAACACTTCCATTCCGTAGCCAATTTTAGCAAATTCTTTGTCGTACAATTTCATAAAATTACGTTCAAACAGAAGACTACTGATGCTGTTATGAAGACTTGATATCGGATTTGATCGATTAAACTGCTCGGTTTTCACACCAAACTGAGCTATAAATACAGCATCGTTTAGGGCATTAAATCTGTAGCGACTGGCTAAACTCCCACGCAATCGGTTTGTTTCAATACTGTAGTTAACATCGCCGATTATCGAAACAAACTTTTTGAAGTCGTTATATTGTTTTGTAAAATTCCCATTCAGAGAAATATTAAACCCCTGAACAGTATTGAACTGTATTCCTTCAATTGGACCAGAAATACGAATACTTTTTTTATTGTACGAATCTTTAAAAGTATATCCTGTTAAGACCTTTGTTATTTTGAACTTATTGTTTTTGGTATCTATGGAGTCCAAATACGTTTTTGAAGTTCTGATGGTTTCTATACTGTCCCTTCGAATATAGTCTTTTGATTCTTCTGAAGTGAGCGGTACAGGTCGTTTGCTGTTCCAATACCCCAACGCTTTTTTATTAGCATCTTTTTCAAATACTAATACCTCATTTTTATTTTTTGGTTCCAAAAATTCTGGATTTAGCTTGTAATTGGTGTAATTCGCAACAAAACTGCCATCCCCTTCGAAGCCAAGAAAGCTGTACTGAAAATCAATAGTTTGAGCACGTAACAACCATTGATTTGCAGTCTCATCAAATGTTAGGTTTTGACGTATACGAATTGTGTCTGCAGGCGGTATTTGTATTTGACTGCCATTTACTTTAATATCGATTCCGTACAAAGCCCAGGTATCTTCTACAATGTATATACTTCCAGAAAATACGCGGTCATTTTCACGTTTAGGAATGATGTTTATTTTATTGATTAGGTGCCCTTCGTCGTCATAAAATTCCCCTTCAAGATTATAATTGTAATAATTAAAAGCATAATCTGCAATTGGTGAAATTATATCATTATTAATTTTGACCGTGTTGTTGTACAAATTAAAATCTACATCCATTGCAGAATTAAAACTTATACCATTTGAGTTTCCGCTGATTTTTGATGCCGTGACAGTTTCGAACAGACTTGGTTTTACATATTTTATTTTTGACATGGTTTCAGACAGATAGAGAATACCTGTCCTGGTGGAATCTAAAGCGCCATCAAAATCACCAATTTCTTGTCCCATAAATTTTTCTGGTGCATCAACAATTCGGATTACCCCTTTAGAATAAAAATCTGCTGTAAAGGCATCTAGCTTTTCTAAGTAGAATTTACGTTTTGCGATGGCCGCTCTAATGATGCGGTTTGCAGGATTTTCTTGACTGTCGATCACCACTTCTTTAAGGTCAATGATTTCTTCTTCCATCACTACATCCAGTCTGTGTGGTAAGCTGTCAATTTTCAGCTCTTTGGTAAGGGTCTTGTACCCCAAAAACTGAAAAACAATGACATATTTACTGGGTTTTGAGATGATTAGTTCATACTGGCCATCTTCATTTGAGGTGGTACCTTTGTAGGTATTTTCAATAAAAATATTGACGTAGGGGAGTGGCTTCCCTTTGAGGTCTTTTACGGTTCCTTGTATTTGACTTTGTCCAAAATAGACCATCAATAAAGCAAACGAGATTAGAATATTTTTCATAAAGTAATTTTATGATTAAAAATTTTTTTTGATTCGATCAAGGTTTATTTTATTGTCTCGATCTTTGATACTTTCACGCTTATCAAACAGTTTTTTTCCTTTGGCAAGAGCAATATTCAGTTTAGCAAAGCCTTTATCGTTAATAAATAATTTGACGGGCACAATAGTCAGCCCTGTATTTTTAACCTCTTTTTCTAACTTTTTAAGTTCCTTTTTATTCAAAAGGAGTTTGCGCTGAGCCTTTGGCTTGTGGTTGAAGTGATTTCCATAATCATATTCTTGAACTGTCATATTGATAACAAATAGCTCTCCATGATCATTAAATTCACAAAAACTTTCAGCAATTGAAGCCTTGCTGGCACGAATAGATTTAATTTCAGTTCCAGACAACACAATTCCTGCTGTGTACGTATCCAGAAGATCGTAAGAAAAACGTGCTTTTTTGTTGAGTATGTTAACAGACTTCTTCATTCTAGTTCAAAACTAATCAATTAATCAGTTCATTTATCATTGTCGTTCGATAATTTTATTGAACAAAAAAAAGCAGTGCAGGTATATTTCTACACACAGTACTGCTTTTCCAACTAACCAACACCTTTAAGACGTTCGGTTTTTTAATTTGTTACAGTTTCTTAGGAATATTTTCTTTTTGGTTTCTAAAAACCAATTTATTATCAAAAGCATCCATTAAAATAACATTATCTGATTGAATTTTTCCAGAGAGTATTTTTGTACTTAACGCATTAAGGACTTCTTTTTGAATCACTCGTTTTACAGGTCGTGCACCATACTCTGGCTGGTATCCCTTTTGCCCTAAATATTTTATGGCTTCTGTTGTCGAATCAAAGACTATGCCTTGATCTTGCAGTGTTTTTGAAAGGCTTTTCAGTTGAAGTTTTACAATAGATTCAATATGTTCTTCATTCAATGGACTGAATAAAATAGTGTCGTCAATTCGATTCAAAAATTCAGGTCTCACTATTTTTTTTAAAAGCCCCATGACTTCAATTTTTGCAGTTTCAAGCGCTGATTCGGTATTCGTTGAATCTTCAAATTTTGCTTGAATAATTTCGCTTCCGATATTTGAGGTCATGATGATGATTGTGTTTTTAAAATCGGCAAGCCGCCCTTTATTATCAGTCAATCGACCTTCGTCCAAGACTTGCAGTAAAACATTGAACGTATCAGGGTGTGCTTTTTCGATTTCATCTAAAAGTACCACAGAGTAAGGTTTTCTTCGCACTGCTTCAGTCAGCTGGCCACCTTCATCATAACCTACATATCCCGGAGGTGCACCCACAAGACGGCTTACCGAATGGCGTTCTTGATACTCACTCATGTCAATTCTTGTCAATGCATTTTCGTCATCAAATAAATAGGCAGCCAAAGTTTTAGCAAGCTCGGTTTTTCCAACACCAGTTGTTCCTAAAAATAGAAATGATCCAGTTGGTTTTTTTGGATTTTGAAGGCCTGCACGACTTCTGCGCACAGCATCACTTACTGCTCTTAATGCCTCATCTTGACCAACAACTCTTTTGTGTAGTTCTGATTCCAAGTTGAGCAGTTTTTCACGTTCAGAACTGATCATTTTAGTGACGGGAATTCCGGTCCATTTCGCAACTACCTCAGCAATATCTTCATATGTAACTTCTTCTTTTATAAGTGCTTGTTCTTGGTTTGAAGATAGTTCTTGTTGGACGTTTTTTAAATGCTCTTGTGCTTCTTTGATTTTTCCATAGCGCAATTCTGCAACTTTTCCATAATCGCCTTCTCGCTCTGCGCGCTCAGCTTCAATTTTTAATTCTTCAATTTCTGATTTTGCTATTTGCACTTTTTCTACTTTTTCTTTTTCGCTTTGCCACTGTGCTTCAAGGCTATTGCGGTCTTCTTTTAGATTAGCTATTTCAGCGCTTAGTACACGAAGTTTTTCTTTGTCCTTTTCGCGTTTTATGGCTTCAATTTCAATTTCTAGTTGCATTACTTTGCGGTCTAATATATCTAATTCCTCTGGCTTGGAGTTAATTTCCATGCGTAGTTTTGAGGCGGCTTCATCCATTAAATCAATTGCTTTATCGGGCAAAAATCTATTGCTGATGTAACGTGTTGATAATTTTACAGCACCAATTATGGCCTCGTCTTTAATTTGAACTTTATGGTGCGTTTCGTATTTCTCTTTAATTCCACGTAAAATTGAAATCGCACTTTCTTCATCAGGCTCATCTACCATTACTTTTTGGAATCGTCGCTCTAAAGCTTTGTCTTTTTCAAAATATTTTTGGTATTCATCGAGCGTGGTTGCCCCAATAGCTCTAAGTTCTCCACGCGCCAGAGCAGGTTTTAAAATATTAGCAGCATCCATAGCTCCTTCTCCACCACCTGCGCCCACAAGTGTGTGAATTTCATCGATGAATAAAACTACATCGCCTGCGCTATTTGTTACTTCTTTGATTACTGATTTGAGTCGCTCTTCAAATTCTCCTTTATATTTTGCTCCAGCAATAAGCGCCCCCATGTCTAAGGCAAAGACCTGTTTTTCTTTCAAATTTTCAGGAACATCACCAGAAATTATTCGGTGTGCTAAGCCCTCTGCAATTGCTGTTTTTCCTGTCCCTGGTTCACCGACGAGTATAGGGTTGTTTTTTGTTCTTCTAGATAATATTTGTAGAATACGTCTTATTTCTTCGTCGCGTCCAATAACTGGGTCTAATCGATTGTCACGCGCTAATTGATTTAGATTTTTTGCAAATTTCTCCAATGCATTGTAATTGTCTTCTTGGCTTTTGGAAGTCACTTTTTCTCCTTTTCGAAGTTGTGCTATACTGGCTTGAATATCTTTCTGTGTAACTCCTTGATCTTTTAATATTTGTTCTATTTTGTTCTTGGTTTTAAACATTGCTAAGAAAATATCTTCAATAGAAGTAAATGCACCTCCAGAATTTTTAGCGATTAAGTTTGCTTCATTTAAGGTTTTTAAAGTGGCTTTAGAAAACATTTGATTAGCCCCGCTTACCTTTGGTAAACGTTTCATTTCTTGGTCAATAATTTGTTCTACCAAATTAGTGTTCAGATCTAGTTTTTTAAGTAAAAAGGGAAGTGCATTTTGATCTACCTTTTGTATTCCTTTAAACAGGTGTTCGTTTTCTATTTGTTGATGTTCAAATTGTTGTGCAATTTGCTGCGCTTGTTGTAGTGCTTGTTGAGATTTTATTGTATAATTGTCAAAGTTCATAATGGGTATTTTTTTGATCATAAGCTCAATTTTCTTACCAGAGCATAACATCAGACAAATCGACACATTTTTAACAAAATTACTGACGAATAGTCATTTTTAGTGATTAATAACATCTATATATGGGATTATTTGACTCCTTTTTACACAATGAAACACCAAAATGGCCTGGGTTTTCACTAGAGTCCATGGCACAACTTGAAGAACTTATTGAGTTTTCTTACTCTATTCCGCAACTCGTTTTTAAACATTCTACTCGTTGTAGTATTAGTCGGTATGTTCTAAATGATTTTATTTCTGGATATAGCTTTTCTGCCCAAGATTTCGGGGCGTGGTATTTAGACTTGCTAAATTTCCGTTCCATCTCAAATACTGTGGCCGATAGGTTAGAGGTGACGCATCAATCTCCTCAGCTTTTAGTGATTAAAAATGGTAAAGCAGTTGCCCATGGTTCACATGAGCAGATCAATTCCTTGGCTCTCTCAATTTTTTTGAATTAGTTAAATTTAAAAATTTTTGATTGTATTAAAATCATTTTTTTAGATATACAGCTTTTGAGGTATATGATTTTTTTGGGCCACGTACCACATGATTGATTTCAAATTGCTGATTTGTAATAAATTTATAAGAAGAAGCATAAACATCTTTGACGCAAAAGTGTGTAGCTTCTGCATATAACGTTCCATTTTTATCTTTTAAAACTATATTTTGAAATAGTTCGTCAGGATTTTCATAGAAATAAATATCAAAACCACTGCTGCTGGGTTTGTAGATATATTTTCGGGAAGACTGTAGTTGTTTGCCGTTATTAAGAGTTATTACGCCTTGTTCGTGATAGTCAAATTTCAGTTCACTTTTTTTTGTGATCAGCGCAGTGCCCATTAGTATAGATCCATTGTCGTATGTACGTTTAAGATGCCACTGTCCTACAAGCCTTTCCAAAAGGTGTATGTGTGTTGTATTTAGATTAGCTTTATTTGTAGATCTCTTTTTCACTTCTTTGAATACTCCCTATCAAAATTAGACATTATAAATTAATTGCATCATTTATTTGGAAATAATCAATGAAAAACGCAATTTTGAGAGAATCCTTAAGCACTTTTATGTACAGCATTACATCTCAACCTTTAACATTGCCTATTCTCAATAATTTGACCATCAGTCAAGATCAGATTGAGCTGTCTAAAGAAGTTTGTGATAATATCGTCCGTTGCAGAGTTTATTTGGACGAGAAAATGAAGTATTCTAATACGCCAATTTATGGAATCAATACTGGTTTTGGATCTCTTTGTGATGTGCAAATTAGTACGGATCAATTAACTCAACTTCAAGAAAATTTAGTCCGTTCACACGCTTGTGGGACTGGTGAATTGGTTTCTAAGCCTATTGTAAAATTGATGCTTTTGTTCAAGATTAAATCATTGAGTAATGGGAATAGCGGAGTGCATCTAGCTACTGTTCAGCGCCTTGTGGATTTTTATAATTTAAATATTTTGCCTGTAATATATACTCAGGGCTCTTTAGGTGCTTCTGGTGATCTAGCTCCTCTGGCCCATATGGCTTTGAGCCTTATCGGAGAGGGTGAGGTCTGGCATGAGGGGGAACAGAAGCCTACTCAGGATGTTTTGAAAGAGAATAATTTGAAGCCCATCAAGTTGCAATCAAAAGAAGGACTAGCACTGCTCAACGGAACTCAATTCATGTCGGCTTATGCTGTACATTGTCTTCTGAAATCGTACAAGCTTTCTTATTTTTCTGACCTTTTAGGTGCGCTATCGCTTGATGCATTTGATGGGCGTTTGGAGCCTTTCGATCCCTTGGTGCAACTGGTGCGCCCTCATAAAGGTCAAATTCTCACCGCCCAACGCATCCGTGCATTCTTGAAAGACAGTCCCTTAATTAGTCAACCTAAAGCTCATGTTCAAGACCCCTACTCATTTCGCTGTATGCCCCAAGTTCATGGCGCTACAAAAGATGCCCTGGCACATGTATCTTCTGTAGTTTTAACAGAAATTAATTCGGTTTCTGATAATCCTAATATTTTTGTTGCTGCTGATAAGATTATCTCTGGCGGAAATTTTCATGGTCAACCCTTGGCCTTAAGTTTAGATTTTCTAAAAATTGCCCTATCTGAACTCGGGAGTATTTCTGAGCGGCGAACTTATCAGCTGATTTCTGGTCAGCGTGGTTTACCTTCTTTTTTAGTCAAATCTCCTGGTTTGAATTCAGGATTTATGATTCCTCAGTATACCGCAGCAAGTATTGTTAGTGCCAATAAACAACTGGCCACGCCAGCCAGTGTGGATTCTATCGTGTCTTCCAATGGTCAGGAAGATCATGTCAGTATGGGCGCTAATGCTGCAACTCAAGCCTTAAAAATCGTTGAAAATGTCGAGCGCATTTTGGCTATCGAGATGATGAATGCCTCTCAAGCTTTGGCTATGCGAACATTGAATACCTCTCCTTTCTTAATGCAGTTTCTTAACTCCTACAGATCTGAAGTTCAATTCACTGAGTCTGACAAGCCGTTGTATAAAGAGATTAAAAAAACCATTGCTTTCATGAGCTCGTTAGATTTTGACAACGATGTTCTGTTTGAGGAGATAGGCGCATAAAAAAACCCCTGCGAAAGCAAGGGTGTAGCTTATTAAATTATGTTTAATTTATTTTTCTTCCGAAGTTTTGGCACTTGTTATTTTGATTTTGAGTTCCGTTTCATTTTTCCCTATATCCATGGTAATACTATCCCCTTCTTGAATATTTGATTTTATGATTTCCTCAGCAATCGCGTCTTCAACATACTTTTGAATGGCGCGCTTCAGTGGGCGTGCTCCATATTGCTTGTCAAACCCTTTTTCTGCAATGAAGCTACGTGCTTTTTTGCTTAATTTCATTTTGTATCCAAGCTCTGAAATTCGGTCTAAAAGTTTTTCTAATTCGATATCAATAATTTTATCGATGTCCTCTTTTTCTAGAGTATTAAAAACAACAACATCGTCGATTCGATTTAAAAATTCAGGGGCAAATGCCTTTTTGAGTGCGTTTTCTATTACGCCACGTGCATTGGTACTTTCTTGTTGTTTTTGTGCTGCAGTCCCAAAACCAACCCCAGTACCAAAATCTTTTAATTTCCGTGCACCAATATTAGATGTCATTATGATTATGGTATTGCTGAAATCAATTTTACGCCCCAGACTGTCGGTTAAAAACCCATCGTCTAGTACCTGTAGCAACATATTAAAAACATCTGGATGTGCTTTTTCAATTTCATCCAAGAGAATTACAGCATAAGGCTTTCGTCGTACTTTTTCAGTGAGTTGACCGCCTTCTTCATAACCCACATATCCAGGAGGTGCGCCTACAAGTCTAGAAATGGCAAATTTCTCCATGTATTCACTCATGTCTATGCGAATCAATGCATCACTATTGTCAAATAACTCTCCAGCCAAAACTTTTGCTAACTGTGTTTTTCCAACGCCTGTTTGCCCTAAAAATATAAACGACCCAATGGGTTTGTTTGGGTCTTTAAGTCCAGCACGGTTTCTTTGAATGGCTTTTACGACCTTAGAAACAGCTTCATCTTGACCAATAACCTTGCCATTGATGAGTTCGGGTAATAATGAGAGTTTGTTGCCTTCGGTCTGTGCAATTCGATTTACTGGAATCCCAGTCATCATCGAAACGACCTCTGCAACGTTTTCTTCACTGACAATTTCTCTATTCAATTTTGATTCTTCCTCCCATTTTTTTTGGGCATCAGCTAAACTTCTTTCCAATCGTTTTTCATCATCTCTTAGTTTGGCAGCTTCTTCGTATTTCTGTTTTTTAACAACAGAATTTTTTGTAGCACGAACAGCCTCGAGCTCAGTTTCAAGTACCGTAATTTGATCTGGAACATCTATGTTTGTGATGTGTACTCGGGATCCAGCTTCATCTAGGGCGTCAATAGCTTTATCTGGAAGAAAGCGGTCAGACATATACCTGCTGGTCAACTTTACACAAGCCTCAATAGCTTCGTCTGTATAGTCAACGTTGTGGTGCTCTTCGTATTTGTTTTTAATGTTGTTAAGAATTTCAATAGTTTCCTCTACAGAAGTGGGTTCGATAATAACTTTCTGAAAACGTCGTTCTAGAGCGCCGTCTTTTTCGATGTGTTGTCGATACTCATCTAGGGTGGTAGCGCCTACACATTGAATCTCACCTCTTGCTAAAGCAGGTTTAAACATGTTTGAAGCATCCAAACTTCCCGTTGCACCACCGGCACCTACTATGGTGTGAATTTCATCTATAAATAAAATCACATCGTCGTTTTTTTCTAATTCATTCATGACGGCCTTCATCCGCTCTTCAAATTGCCCTCTGTATTTAGTGCCAGCTACTAAACTCGCCAGGTCTAAAGTAACCACGCGTTTGTTGAATAAGATTCTTGATACTTTACGTTTGATAATTCTATTGGCTAGTCCTTCAGCAATTGCAGATTTTCCAACTCCGGGTTCGCCTATGAGTAAAGGGTTGTTTTTCTTTCTTCGGCTCAGTATTTGGGATACCCGTTGAATTTCTTTATCACGTCCAACAACAGGGTCTAATTTCCCTTCCTCGGCCATGGCCGTTAGGTCTCGTCCAAAATTATCTAAAACAGGAGTTTTGGATTTTTTATTGCTTTTGGTAGTACTGATTTGTCCAAAATCCCCTAAATTTTCTTTTTCTTCACTAGGGTCTTCCTCAGAAAAAGACTCTGCTTTAGGCGCATCTATATAATCATCATCGCTGCTAGTGATCATGTTTTTGAATTGTTCCTTCACATTGTCATAATTAACTCTTAATTTGTTAAGTAGCTTTGTTGTAGGGTCATTTTCATTTCTAAGAACACACAAAAGGAGATGTGCAGTGTTGATTGATTTGCTTTGAAATAGCTTGGCTTCTAAAAACGTTGTTTTTAGCGCGCGTTCCGCTTGACGGGTAAGGTGTAGATTTTTTTTCTCATTTGCAGCAACATTGATGTTGGGGTTAGCAGGGCTTAAAATTTCTACTTTGCGGCGCAGCTGGCTGAGATCGACGTCGAGTGCATTGAGGATTTCTACTGCTTTTCCGTGCCCATCACGAAGCAAGCCTAGCATCAAATGCTCGGTTCCAATAAAATCATGTCCTAGACGTAGTGCTTCTTCTTTGCTGTAAGAAATCACATCTTTAACTCGGGGTGAAAAGTTGTCATCCATAGAAAATATTTTGTATAAAAATACGAATTTTATGAGTTATAATTCAAAAAC
>JAQCJC010000032.1 GCA_027593245.1 Bacteroidota bacterium
TATTTTGGGTGGTAATCTCGATATTCCTATAAAATATGAGGTAGATGTAATAAGAGATGGTGGTAGTTTTACTACTCGCAGAGTAGTGGCTTTTCAAAATGAAAAAGCGATTTTCAACATGTCAGCATCGTTTCAAAAGGACCAAGATGGTGTTAATCATCAAGTTGCAATGCCCAATGTTCTTCCTCCTCAAAATCTTATTAAAAGCGAAGAACAAATTGAGAAGTTTAAAACTATTTTGCCAACGACATATAAACGCTACAAAGCTTCTTTGCCTAAAATATTCCAGTTTAAACCAGTGGATGATATGCTATCTAAGTTGGTGAAGAATAGCCCGCCATTTGATAATATTTGGTTTAAAACGGTAGAGGAAATTGGAAAAAACAAACCTTTGCAGCACCAGCTTTTGGCTTATGCATCAGATTACAATATCCTGCGTCCAGCCTCTATGCCGCACCGTGAGGTACTCAACACAAAGGAGGTCTTTTATACAAGTTTAGATCATGCCATCTGGTTTCACAGAGATTTTGACTTGAGTCAATGGCTTTTATATTCTATTGATAGCCCGAGTGCCTCAAATTCTAGGGGGTTTTCAAGGGGCAGCATTTTTGATCAAAATGGATCACTAGTTGCTTCCGTAGCCCAAGAAGGTTTGATGCGTGTTATCGGCGAGCGCAAAAAGGATATAGACTAATAGCCCAATGCTTTTCTAGAGCTGCATACGCTCTTTAAACTCTTCAACACTTACTGAAGGATCTGCTACAATTTTCAGGGCTTTATTTACAACAGATTCGGTATCTGTAGTGTAGCCTAGACCAATAGAAATTTTAGTCAATAGACGCACTTCATCTTCATCCTTAATATGGTCTGCATAGACAATTCTCGCGAGGTCAAATAGACGTTCCAGACGTTGATCTAATAACGCTGGTGGGTTAATGGGGTGAGATTTGTAGTTTTTTATTATTTCTGCATAAACAGCGCTGGAAATTTCTAATTTCTGAGCCAAGCGGGCCATAAACTCTTTTTCTTCGTCAGTAATGATTCCGTCACCCATTGCAATTCTTATGATGGATGCAAAATGGTCTTGATTGCGTTTTTTAAAGCCACTGCTAAATAATTCTGAAAAATTCATATTTAATTTTTTGTACACCACAAACGTACATATTTTTTCAATATTTAACACAATATTTTGAGTTTTCAAGTTAAATCATCCCTTGTGCTCAGTCTAAATATTTTATATTTGCGCAAATTATTTTTAATTGAGTAAACAACAGCTTTCTCAAAAATTTGCACAGTCTTTGGTCCTTCAAAAACTGAGTGAACGCATGTCTGTTGGTCAACAAAAAACTCAGCTTAAAGGCGTTGTTGGCTCTGCACTATCATTTAATTTAGCCGCTTCTTTTCAACAGCATCAAAAGCCATTTTTAGTGGTTTTTGAGTCTAAAGAAAAAGCAGCATTTCACCTAAACGATCTTGAGTTGATTTTGCCTGCAGATGATGTACTCTTTTATCCTGGAAGTTATCGTAGGCCCTATGAAATTGAAGAGACAGACAATGCCAATGTTTTACTTCGTGCTGAGGTCCTCAATAGAATAAACAGCAGAAAAAAACCGGTTTTACTGGTAACCTACCACGAGGCTCTTTTTGAAAAAGTACTGTCCAAAAAAGAATTGAACAGAAATACTTTTAAAATTAAATTAGGTGATGAATTGAGTATTGAATTTATCAATAATATTTTGTTTGAGTACCACTTTAAGCGGGTTGATTTTGTTACTGAACCTGGGGAATTTTCTGTGCGTGGTGGAATTGTCGACGTGTTTTCATTTGCACATGATACCCCCTACCGAATTGAGTTTTTCGGCGATGATGTTGATAGTATACGAACATTTGATATTGCTTCACAACTTTCATTAAATACGCATACATCACTTCAAATTATTCCCAATATAGAGCACAAGCATCAAGACGACAATCGAATTGGCTTTTTGGATTTTATTTCAAAGGATACCATATTGTTTACTTCAGCTTTGCCTGAACTACTAGTGGTAATGGACCAATTGTTTGATAAAGCGACTTCTGCTTTTGAAAACAAAGACCCTAGTGTTGCGTTTAGTCACCCTTCTGATTTGTTTTGTTCCTCAGTTGATTTTGAAGCTAAGTTGTCCGATTTTTCTGTTGTTGAGTTTGGTACCGACGTTCTTTTTTCAGTTTCTCCAGATTCATTAATACATTTCAATTGTAGCCCTCAGCCTTCGTTTAATAAACAGTTCAATGTGTTGATTCAAGATTTGAATCAGCAGCATAACGAGGGTTACAACACTATAATATGTTGCGCAAATTCCCAGCAAGCTCAGCGTTTTCATGACATATTTGAAGACCAAGAATCTGTTGTTCATTACAACACTATGGTTCTTTCGCTGTATCAAGGCTTTATTGATCATGATAACAAAATTGTGTGTTATACCGATCATCAAATCTTTGAGCGCTATCATAAATTTCAATTAAAAAACGGATATTCCAAAAAACAAGCCATCACTTTACGTGATTTAAACAGCTTGGAGGTGGGCGATTATGTTACCCACATTGATCATGGAATTGGGAAATTTGGTGGACTCAAAAAAATTGATGTTGATGGTAAGCTACAAGAGGCGATTAAGTTGTTTTACGGAGAACGGGATGTGTTGTATTTGAGTATTCACTCCCTGCATAAAATCACCAAATTTAATGGTAAAGACGGTACGCCTCCAAAGATTTATAAACTAGGCAGTAAGGCTTGGAAAGTATTGAAGCAAAAAACCAAATCACAAGTCAAAGACATTGCTTTTAATCTTATTCAGCTGTATGCTAAGCGCAAACTCCAAAAAGGGTTCCAATACCGTTCAGATTCTGCTATGCAGCTGGAGCTGGAGTCTTCCTTTGTATATGAAGACACCCCTGATCAAATAACGGCTACGGCCGACATCAAAAGAGACATGGAAAGCGAACGGCCAATGGATCGCTTGGTTTGTGGAGATGTTGGTTTTGGTAAGACTGAAGTGGCTATTCGTGCTGCATTTAAAGCTGTGGATAACGGTAAGCAAGTGGCAGTTTTGGTCCCAACGACAATTTTAGCATTTCAGCATGCCAAAACTTTTAAAAAACGTTTTAAAGAATTTCCTGTTACAGTAGATTATTTAAATCGTTTCAAGACCACCAAACAAAAACGTGAAATATTGACACAATTGGCTGATGGCACTTTAGATATTGTGATAGGAACTCATCAGTTGGTAAATAAAGCAGTTCAATTTAAAGATTTAGGACTTTTGATAGTGGATGAAGAACAAAAATTTGGTGTTGCGGTAAAAGAAAAATTAAAAACATTAAAGGAGAATGTTGATGTCCTTACCTTGACAGCGACTCCCATTCCCAGAACCCTTCAATTTAGCTTGATGGCTGCACGCGATTTATCAGTCATCAATACTCCACCCCCAAATCGTTTTCCAATTGAGAGTCAGGTTATTCGATTAAATGAGGCCATAATTCGAGATGCTATTAGTTATGAAATTCAACGTACTGGACAAGTATTTTTTATTCACAACAGAATAGAAAATATTAAAGAAGTAGCGGGGATGCTTCAACGACTAGTCCCTGATGCAAAAATTGCTGTTGGACATGGGCAACTAGACGGAAAAAAACTAGAACAACTCATGCTTGATTTTATGGATGGTGCTTTTGATGTTTTGGTCAGTACGACCATAGTAGAAAGTGGACTAGATGTTCCCAATGCCAATACCATTTTCATCAATAATGCCAATAATTTTGGCCTTAGTGATTTGCACCAAATGCGTGGTCGTGTGGGACGTAGTAATAAAAAAGCATTTTGTTATTTCATCACTCCTGATTTCCATGTCATGACTAATGATGCGCGTAAGCGTATTAGTGCTTTAGAACAATATACGGCCTTAGGGAGCGGATTCAATATTGCGATGAAAGATCTTGAAATTCGTGGTGCAGGAGACTTATTGGGTGGAGAACAAAGTGGCTTTATTAACGACATTGGCTTTGAGACGTATCAGAAAATTTTAAATGAGGCTATTGATGAGTTAAAGGAAAACGAATTTGAGCACCTATTCAAGACCGATCAACTTACCAAATCGTATGTCAAAGAATTGACCATAGACACAGATTTCTCGCTATTGTTTCCCGATGATTATGTGAATAATGTTACAGAACGTTTGAGGTTATATACAACTCTAAATAATTTAAAAACCGATGAGCAATTGACTGCATTTGAGCGGGAAGTTGTAGATCGATTTGGGCCTTTACCAACAGCAGTAATTGATCTTTTTGATAGTATAAAAATGAAATGGATTGGAATGCAATTTGGGTTGGAAAAGATTTTGATGAAACAACACAAAATGGTAGGCTACTTTGTTCCTGATCAAAGCAGTGGATTTTTTGATTCTGTACAATTTTCGAAAATTCTGAACTATGTTCAAAATAATTCCAAATCATGCACTCTGAAAGAGAAACAAACTCGTGGTGGTTTACGTCTTTTGCTTACATTTAGTAATGTCAAGTCCGTTAAACAAGGGTTGGCTTATTTGCACAGTATCGCGAGATGATCGTTGAATATTTTATCTAAAAGTGATAAAAAGCATTCTCAATATGTTCAACTTCAAATTTCTCCTTTGTTTTGACTATACTGATGATGTCAAAGCGCACTTCTACCTCTAAATTATTTTGTTTAACGTAGTAGTCAAGTGCTTCAACTATTCTTTGTTGTTGTTTATATTTTAAAAATGATGCTGGTGCCCCAAAAAACGAGCTTGATCTTGTTTTTATTTCAACAGCAACAACTAAGTTATTTTGATGTACAACAAGATCTATTTCAGCTTTTCGGTAGCGAAAGTTTTTTTCAAGAATACAGTATTTTTTTTGATTAAATGTGCTGCGGCTATGGCTTCGCCCTTTCGGCCGAGTTGATAGGATGGGGTCATGAGCGGTTGGTTTATTCAAAAGCGATTTCTGTTTTATTTGGGGTAACATTTAAGGCGATTTTTCGTCCAAAAATTAGTGCGCGATTATCGAGTTCGTGTCCAGCAGGAATCCCAAAGGCAATTGGGAATTTATATTCTTTTAAAGCATCAATAATAAGTTGTTCTACACTACTGCCCCAAGCCATTGGATTAGCTTTTATTTTGCTTAAATCTCCTACAATAACCCCAGAGCATTCTTCGAAATAACCAGCGCGTTTCAAGCTTTGGAGCATACGGTCTATATGGTACTTATACTCTCCGGTTTCTTCAATAAACAAGATTGTTCCTTTGGTGTTTAGTTGTGTAGTACTTCCCAATTGTGCTGACAAAAGCGTGAGGTTTCCACCCGTTAAAATACCATTAGCTTTACCGATTCGGTTGTTGCTATTGGCCGCAATAGTATACTTAGACAAATCTCCAAGAAGACTTGCTTTTAAAGACTCAAGCGATGGCGTTATGGACTCGTAATCTTCTTCTGCATTGACAGGCATCATTCCATGAATGCTTTCATAGCCAAGTCCATATAGTTTATTGTGTATGGCTGTAATATCTGAATAACCAATGATCCATTTTGGAGCTTTTTTAAAGCGATCAAAATTCAAATCATCAATGATACGGGTAGTTCCATATCCTCCTCTTGCACACCAGATCGCCTTGATTTCGGCGCTATCTAAAGCCCATTGAAAGTCGCTTAAGCGTTCACTGTCTTTCCCTGCAAAATGATTATTCTGGACAAATAAATGTTGCCCTAGAATGGGCACCAATCCCCATTCTTTAAGCAATGATTCAGCTTTTTCAATAGCTTTATGGTGACCTTGTAGGGTACCTGCTGGCGCCACTATGGCAACCCGATCTCCTTTTTTTAAATAGTCAGGTTTAATGAAGTTGATGTTTGCAGTTGATGATTGATTTTGAGTTGTCATAGTCGGAGTTTTACTGTATGTACAGCTGGTCAAAAGCACGAACCATATTAGTGTTTTAAAAGACATTTTTAAGGGCTTTTCGTAAAGATATAAAAATCTCTATTGTTCCGTTTTAGATTGCTGCTTTATTTGTGTACTTTTGTCTTTACAATCTGAAAAAATGTCTAAACGTTTTACCCTAACCGCAGCCTTACCGTACACCAACGGCCCTATCCATATAGGCCACTTAGCTGGGGTTTATGTGCCAGCAGACATCTATGCCCGCTATTTGCGTTTACAAGGGCACGATGTTGCTTTTATTTGTGGTAGTGATGAACATGGAGTGCCGATAACCATAAAAGCCAAAAAAGAAGGGATCAGTCCACAAGATGTGGTGGACCGGTACCATAAAATCATAGAAAATTCGTTCAAAGAATTTGGAATTTCTTTTGACAATTACTCTCGTACATCATCTAAAATCCACCACGAAACAGCCTCGGATTTTTTTAATACCTTACATGATAAAGGTGCATTTTTAGAAGAAACAAGAGATCAACTCTACGATGCTGAAGCGCAACAATTTCTGGCAGATCGATTCGTTTTAGGGACTTGTCCAAAATGTGGTTTTACAGAAAGCTATGGGGATCAATGTGAAGCTTGTGGGACAAGTCATAACGCAACAGATTTGATTGAACCTAAGTCAGCTATTTCGGGAAATGTTCCTGTACTAAAGTCTACTAAACATTGGTATCTGCCTCTTGATCAACATCAAGAATTTTTACAAACATGGATAGGTACCGAACATAAACATGATTGGAAATCCAATGTATATGGACAATGTATGTCTTGGATCAATGATGGTCTGCGTCCTCGTGCGGTAACACGTGATTTGGATTGGGGGATTCCTGTACCGGTAGAAGGTGCTGATGGAAAAGTATTGTATGTATGGTTTGATGCGCCAATTGGATATATTTCTTCTACTAAAGAATGGGCTCATGCAAATGGAAAAGATTGGGAACCTTATTGGAAAGACAAGGAAACTACTTTGTTGCATTTTATTGGAAAAGATAACATTGTTTTCCATTGTATCATTTTTCCGGCAATGCTCAAAGCAGAAGGGAGTTATATTTTGCCCAAGAATGTCCCTGCAAATGAGTTTTTAAATTTAGAAGGTCAAAAATTATCAACCTCAAAAAACTGGGCTGTTTGGTTGCCTGACTACCTTGAGGCATTTCCCGATCAACAGGATGTTTTGCGTTATGTGCTTACAGCAACAGCACCTGAAACAAAAGACAACGATTTTACATGGAAAGATTTTCAAGCACGAAACAACAATGAATTATTGGCTATATACGGAAACTTTATCAATAGAGTTTTGGTGTTAACACATAAGTATTACAGCGGTAAAGTCCCTCAATTAAAAGAGCTTACTGGTGCAGACAAGGGCGTACTAGGCGAACTTTCAACAACGCCAAAAGAAATTCAACAATCTCTTGAGCGCTTTCGCTTTCGCGAGGCGAGTCAAATCTTGATGAACTTAGCACGCACTGGTAATAAGTATTTGGCTGATGAAGAACCTTGGAAAGTCATAAAAACCAATCCTGAGCGTGTTCAAACTATAATGTATACTGCGCTTCAAATTGCTTCAGGTCTTTCAGTTTTATCGGAGCCGTTTTTGCCTCACACCGCAGAAAAACTCCAGAAAATATTACGATTGGATCCAATTCCTAGTTGGAAAGATGTTAGGCAAGGCCACACTTTATTGGCATCAGGTCATTGTATTGGAAAGCCATGTTTATTGTTTACTAAAATAGAAGATCATCAAATTGAGGAACAACTCGATTTGCTCAAAGCAAGCAAGAAATCCAATGCTGTAAAAAATACAACAGCAGCTCAAAAAATAACCATCCCCTTTGGAGACTTTTCAAAAATGGATCTTAGGGTAGGGACCATCATAACGGCAAAGAAAATGCCGAAGACCAAAAAGCTTTTGGTTCTTGAAGTTGATACAGGAACAGAAGTTCGAACTATAGTATCGGGAATAGCTGAGGATTATGTTCCAGAAGCTGTTATTGGTCAAAAAGTCACCGTACTTTGTAATTTGAAGCCACGCGATTTACGTGGCGTTGAAAGTCAAGGAATGATTTTGATGGCTAAATCAGATGATGGACAACTTGTCTTTATTCAACCAGACAACACTCATCACACTGTAAGTGGAGGCAGAATTAGTTGAGCCATGTTTTGAGATTCAAAACAACTTAATTTACCGCTTTCATTTTTTTATAGACATGTCCAATTCAGTAGTATCTTCATTGTTTTTTGAATAAGCTATAACCACTTTGCTTATTCTAAGTTATTGAAATTGACGTTTTTGTCCTTTTTTTGTTCATTTTGATTGTATTAAACAACACAAAAACGCTAAAAAACTAGATTTAGTTTTACCACTTATGACATAAATGTGCCCATTTATTACGTCAATTAGCCGTTTGTTACATGACAGTTTTTTTTTAAACACTTGTGCTCGTACTTTGCCCTAAGACTGGCTGCACTATGTAGTTCTAATAAAATTTGAATTCATTTTTCACATGAAACAACCCCTAAATTATAATGAACATGAAAAAACTTATACTATTAACATTAACATTTTGTTATTCAATAAATAGTTTTTCGCAAGTAGGTATTGGAACATCAGAGCCGAACGCGTCTTCACAATTAGAAGTAAAAGCCGATGACATGGATTCTTTCAATTTGGCACTATCTAATAGGCGTGCTAAATCTACAATAAAATATATGATTGATCGTGGGATAGACCCAGATCGAATTACTGGACGCGGCTATGGTGAATCAGAGCTAATTAACAACTGTTCAGATGGTGTTGTTTGTCAAGATTATCTTCATGAACAAAACCGCAGAAGTGAATTTATTATTGTGAAAAAATAATACTTAAGTTTTTGTAATTATTTGAATTAGTCAGTAAATAATTTATTAGAGTCTTTTGTGTTATGGATGCCACCCAAGAAATTGGGTGGTTTTTTTGCCTAAAAATAGGCTAACTATATTCATTAAGCTAGAATATTTTTGTTTGGCACTCATACAGTAATAGGTTTTAGGGGTTTTAATAGTCATAATTATTAATTTCATTGAAAAAATCAACTTTAATTTTAAGACCCCATAATATTTAGGGGTATAAATTAATTATTTAGCAAAAATTAAATAAATACCATAATTATATAGGGGTGTATATTTCAAAAAGTATATTTTTGAAAAAAATTAACCAAATTAGCTATAGTTTATAGTTCTAATTACAACAATTAAAAATTTTATTATGTTACACTCATTATTTACACACATCCCGATGGTTATTCAAGACACTGCAGCCATTGAAGGCGACATGGGGATGTTATGGATGCTATTATCTGGTATATTGGTATTCTTTATGCAGGCAGGTTTTACACTAGTAGAATCTGGAATGACACGTTCGAAAAATGCGGTTAATATCGCAATGAAAAATTTACTCGATATTTGTGTTGGCTCGCTTACTTATTGGTTTGTTGGTTACTCATTGATGTATGGTGATTCATCAAACGGTTGGTTCTTCTGGAGCGGAATTCTACAAGGAGATGGGGCAGATCTTTTCTTCCAGACAATGTTTGCAGCAACAGCTGCTACAATCGTTTCTGGTGCTATTGCCGGTCGAACAAAGTATTCTACTTATGCTATCTTTACTGTAGTTATGACCGCTTTTGTTTATCCAATTGCAGGAGGCTGGGAATGGAACGGTGGATGGTTGAACACAGCATTTGAGGCAGAGTTTATTGACTTTGCAGGGTCTTCTATTGTTCACGGTGTTGGTGGTTTCGCTGCTCTTGTTGCTGCGTTCATGGTAGGGCCACGAATTGGAAAGTATGTAGATGGTAAGGTAGTCCCAATCCCTGGGCACAATCAAATTCTAACTACTCTTGGGGTGTTTATACTTTGGTTAGGTTGGTTTGGATTTAATGGTGGTTCTCAGCTAGCTTGGGGTGGTGATGATGCAATAGGCGCTTCAGCTGTAGTTGTTATAACAAATTTGGCAGCCGCAGCCGGTGCCCTTGGAGCACTTATCACTACTTGGATCTGGTTCGGAAAGCCAAATTTAGCACAAACGCTAAATGGTGCCTTGGCAGGATTAGTTAGTATTACTGCTGGATGTGGTAACATGACAGAAGGTGGTGCAGTTCTTGCAGGACTCATTGGAGGTGTCATAGTAGTATTCTCTATAGAATTTATCGAGAAAAAACTAAAAATTGACGACGCTATTGGTGCGGCATCTGTTCATGGTGTGGCTGGATTCTGGGGAACAATTGTTATTGGTCTTTGGGGTGTTAGTGGAGAAGAAGCTATAGGTTTGTTTAACGGCGGTGGTTCTGCTCAATTTGTTGCACA
The DNA here is from genome assembly GCA_027593245.1 of Bacteroidota bacterium. GTDB lineage: Bacteria > Bacteroidota > Bacteroidia > Flavobacteriales > Flavobacteriaceae > UBA3537. The sequence continues at coordinate 10,346 of JAQCJC010000032.1, forward strand.
ACTTCTAGGTGCTTTATCTTACATGTTATGGGCTGTTGTGTTGTCTTTTGTTGTCTTTGGAATTCTAAAAGCTACTATCGGACTGCGTGTAACGGAAGAAGAAGAGATTGCTGGACTAGATGTTTCTGAGCATGGTTCAATTGCATATCCAGGCAAAAGAACTAGAGAGTAATTGTTTTTTCTACTGAAAACAATAATTTAGTTTTGAATTAGTAGATCAAATGTTGAAGCCTTAGACTTTTCTAAGGTTTCTTCATTTTTTTTATATTTATTTTGTTTATCCCCATAAAATATAGGGTGTTAATTAAATATTTAATAAATATTTAATTTTAATACCCTTTTTTTGTAGGGTTTATTTACTTTTTGAATACTTTTGAGCATTCAAAACTAAATATACAATTATGAAAAAAGTAGAAGCTATCATTAGAAAATCTAAATTTTCTTCTGTAAAAAAAGCCCTTCACGATGTCGGCGTTAATTTCTTTTCTTATTGGGACGTTACAGGGCTAGGAAATGAGAAAGAGGGTCATGTTTATCGTGGAGTCGCGTACAGTACAAGTGATATTCAACGACGTTTCTTATCCATTGTCGTTAATGATGATTTTTTGGATGTAACGATCAATGCTATTTTAGAATCCGGTGCTACAGGTGATGTAGGGGATGGAAAAATATTTATAAGTGATATTGCTCAAGCATACCGAATCCGTACCGGTGAAAAAGGCGGAGAAACTTTGAACTAAACTAACCACAACAACTTTAAGAAATAAATTATGGAATTGACAACAAACAATGTATGGATGATGATCTGTACAGCTCTTGTATTTTTTATGCATACAGGTTTTGCCTTTTTGGAAATTGGTTTAACTCGTAAAAAAAATGCAATCAATATATTATTCAAAAATATTTTTATTATAACTTCTGGCCTTTTGCTTTATGGTATTGTTGGCTTCAATTTAATGTATCCTGGTTTTGCTGAAGGTGCTTTAGGCGTTTTTGGATTTGCTGGTTTTGGATTGGAAGCGCCACTTGTAAATGGAGCCTTGGATTTGGCTTACAACGAAGGCTACACTTATTGGACAGACTTTTTATTTCAGGGCATGTTTGCTGCCACGGCCGCAACGATTGTTTCTGGGGCTGTAGCTGAGCGTATGAAAATTGGATCATTTATGATTTTTACAGTTCTGTATGTTGGGCTTGTTTATCCAATTTTAGGTTCTTGGAAATGGGGTGGTGGATTTTTAGACCAGCTTGACACTCCATTTTATGACTTTGCAGGTTCAACATTGGTACACTCCGTTGGTGGTTGGGCAGCACTTGTTGCTGTAATCTTACTAGGAGCACGTATTGGAAAAATCAAAGACGGTAAAGTGCAAGCTATCCCTGGGCATAATATCCCCTTAGCAACAGCAGGTGTTTTGATTCTTTGGTTAGGATGGTTTGGTTTTAATGGGGGTTCAGTTCTTTCTGCCGATCCAGAGTTAACCTCTCTTACTCTAGTAACGACTTGTATTGCTGCAGCTGCTGGTGGTGTATTTGCTGCTATTGCTTCGACAGTAGTATTTAAAAATTTAGATTTAACCATGTTTCTCAATGGGATATTAGGTGGTCTTGTTGGTATAACAGCAGGTGCTGATCAAATGAGTCCAACAGATGCAGTTTGGATTGGTGCAATAGCCGGATTGCTAATCGTCACAGCGGTATCGCTTATTGATCGACTTAGGTTAGATGATCCTGTTGGCGCAATAGCAGTTCATTTGGTATGTGGTATTTGGGGTACTTTAGCCGTTGGTATTTTCGGTGCACTCGCTTCTACTGAACAATTGGTGAGCCAGCTGGTTGGTGTTTCAGCTTATGCGCTTGCCTGTATTCTATCGTCGATTATTATAATTGGCGGATTAAAATTGACGTTAGGAATCCGTGTAAGTGAAAAAGAAGAAATTCAAGGACTTGATATTAACGAACATGGAATGAGCGCCTATTCAGAATAGTATTTTTGTTAATAAATTTGTATTTTTGGTCCTTATTTTGATTCTCAGACTAAGGACTTTTTTCTAATCCAAAACACAACATGGCAAGTAAAATAACTTTAAAACAATTAGCCTCAATTCTTGGTGTATCAATTTCAACCATATCAAAGGCCCTGAACGATAGCCATGAAATTAGTGATGCGACCAAAAAGCGCATTGTGGAGTTGGCAAAATTACACAACTACCGACCTAATAAAATTGCTCTGGGACTGAAATCTGGCCGAACCAACACGATTGCTGTGGTAATACCTTCTGTCCAAAATAGTTTTTTTGCCCGTGCTCTGTACGGCATTGAGAGTGTAATCTCACAAACAAAATACAGCACAATCGTTTGTCTGACTAAAGAATCTCACGATAAAGAAGTGGATAACTTTGATATGTTGAGTAATGGTGTTGTTGATGGATTTATTGTTGCAGTTTCTGAGGAAACACAAACACTTGAAGATTTTAGTCATTTTGAAGATGCTATAAATGATGAAAAGTCATTAGTTATGTTCGATCGTGTTATCGACTCTATTCCTTGTACAAAAGTCACTACAAATGATCATACCGCAATTTCAGAAGCTACTCAAGGCTTGATTAAGTCCAACAGAAAAAATATTATTTTATTGTCAGCTATAAACAATCTCAATGTAGGAAAACAACGAACAAAAGGCTATCAAAAGGCCATGGCTGATGCAGGTTTAACGCCTATTGTTTTGACATCTGACCGGAATGGGGTTGCAAATACCTTAAAGGAATTTATCAAAAACAATCCGCTCGACGCCGTCATCGCGCTAGATACAGATGCTTCCTTTGCATCCTACAAAGTCGCACGTGATTTGGATAAAAAAATCCCTCAAGATATGGCAGTTATTGGCTATGTTAGTGAACGTATGGCCCCTTATCTAGCCCCAGAACTAACAACCATTAACCAACATAGTTATACAATGGGGAAGACTGCTGCGACTTTGCTGATTGAACAACTAGAAAATAAATCTAATAATGACCATTCTGTAGTAATAGACTCTACACTTTCTCAGCGTGCATCTTCTTAAAGAATTAATGTTTTATCAGTTTATGAACTGATTTGTCATGTCTGTTATTTAGGGTTAAAATATACAAGCCACGAGCTAGTCCATTCGTCGTAATAATAGCCTTAGCATTTCTAAAGTTTAGCGCACCTTTTTTTATAATCTGTCCAGTTTGATTGTGTAACTCAAAATGTGTTTCTAGTTCGGGGTACTCACTCGTTACATTGATATCGTCTTGGAAGGGGTTTGGAAAAATAGCCCATTCACCTGTAGTAGGCTCTGGTATATTCAATGCTTCATTATAACATGATGCATCAACCTTATGAGAGTTTTTCAGTAGCTCATTGATTTTAGAATCTGTAAAACTTGAATTAGTAGAGTTATCCAAAAATGTAGCATCAATTTGTGAATCTGACGCCCCTAAAAAGTCTTGAAAAAGAGTGGCAAAGGTTGTGCGATAATCATATTGAACAGATTCAACTTGAAAATTATTGTCTTCAGTAGCTTCAGTCAAATCGACATTAGTTCCAGAAATTCCACTTTGAACTGCACGTCCAAAAACAAACATCGGAGCAACTTCTCCATGGTCCGTTCCTAAACTTCCATTTTCTTTGGCTTTTCTACCAAATTCAGAAAAAGTAAGGCCAACAACATCATCTCCGATAGAATCAGCATTAATATCTTGCATGAAAGCCGACACTGCTCCAGACAATTCACTTAATAGATTGTTGTGCTTTCCTAAAATATCTCCTGATCCTTGATTTTGTGCATTATGAGTATCAAATCCACCTAAAGTAACAAGGTATACTTTAGATTGCATGTTGCCACGAATCAAGCGAGCAACAGTTTTGAGTTGGTTTGCTAGATTTGAGTCTGGATAAGTTGCCAAATTAGTTCCTGCACTGAACGCGTTTGAAATCGTTTCTGAATACTGATTGGATAATGCATCTGTATCAATTATATATTGTAACTCGGTACCATAATCAGAGTTAGGAATATTTGTTGGAGCATCACCAGCTAATCCACTTAAAACAGAATAAAAATTTTCGGCATCTTGTCCATTAATATTAATAGCCAAACCATGCTCTACGACTCCATGGAAACCAAGATTTAGATTTGGTGAGCCTATTTGTACGCCCAAGGGGAAGGTTGTTGGAATAAACTGGTTGTAGTGTTGTTCCATAAAACGCCCAATCCATCCACTGCTGTTGCCATTGGTCCAGCTGCTACCATCATTTCCCGTAGCATAGATATCTTTTGAAGCAAAGTGACTTTTGTTTTGGTAAGGATATCCTACAGATTGAATAATTCGCATTTGATCTTGTGCGAAAAGCGTTTGAAATCCAGAAAGTGCAGGATGCAAAGCTATATCTTGATTCGTGCCTTGAATACCAGAGTCAATTGCGCTAAGTGGTAAATATTGTGATGAAGGAATGAAAATATTAGGTCTCAAGTTTTGATAATTTGTAAATACATTGATTGGAATAACAGTGTTTAGACCATCGTTACCTCCTGAGAGTTCGATTAGTACAAGTTTTCGGTTTGTAAAATCACAATTGAAAACACTATTGGCCAACTTAAGAGAAGCCTGTACTTGAAACGGCATCAAGCCCATGGCTGAAGCTGTACTGGTAAGTTTTACAAATTGTCTTCTTTTCATTGTCAAAATTTTACATCAATTGAAATTCTGCAGCGTTTAACATTTTTGTAAACAAAGCTTCCAAACGAATACGAACTTGAACATCATTTCCCGTTTGTAAGTATTGATACCATGCAGAATTCCAATATGATGGATTTAAGTCATTTAGTACAGACATGAAATATTGAGTTCGGTCATTGTCTATAGATTCGCAATAAATGAGTTCTGCCATATCATTTACTAAAGTGTAGGCGTCACTTGCTAGAGAAAAAATCCCCGAATTTTCAACAAAATCAACAGTGTCAAATTGCACCCAAATGTTTGTATTAGGGGCATTAATTTTATTTTTACCAGAAATAAAAGATTCAATAAGTTTATAACGCGCTATAACGGTGTTGGATGAAAACCAACTGCGGTCAAAGTTCGGCCCTTGATAATCTGCAGGGTATCCCGCTACAGTGTCAGGCGAAAATGGGTTAACACTAGATCCTGGAAAAAAGCTGAAGTAGCAAAAGCTATGATGAAATTTATAAAAATTGATTTGATCCGTTGTGTAGGATACTGGCGAGGGGCTGTAAGATGCTTCTGGATTTGGGAGTTGAAGTTGTAAAAGATTTATCATTTCACTCAACATTTGAATCGGATTTTTAACAATGCTGCCTATAATTTGATCAGTACTATCACTATTATCTTCATCATAAAAATGTGTTGATTTCAAAAGTGTTTTAGTGACTTCCAATAGAGAAAAATTAGAGGTCATGAGTTGATTTGCTAGCGGAGTGATGATGTCATCTTCTACATCTTGACTCCATTCACTTTTTACGAAAAAACGATACAGCTTTCTGCAATAGGCTTTGGCTGTTTCAGGTTGAGCAAAGATCATATCAACATAATTTTCCAATTCCATATGCACTTCACTTTCTGAACTCCCACCTGCAATAGTGGTATTGCCAAAGGCACTAGAAAAGGTTTTTGGATTGCTATCGTGCTGAAAAGTATTGACATATCCCATAGGAATTCCCGTATCGGGATCGATAGTGTCACGTAGCGGTTTCATTTTAATCCCTGAAAAGACTTTGGCGGTTTTTTGAATATCCTCCTCTGTATAATTTGTGTAATTTCCTTCATCAATTTGCGGTCCTTTAAGAACTGTAAACAACTCTAAAAATTCTCGTGCATAATTTTCATTGGGATTATTTTTGTTATTGGTGGTATTGTCCAAATAGTTTAGCATTGCATTATCGAAGGTGATTTTTTTCGCCAATGTTTTTAAATTGCCAAAGGCGTAAAAGTCCAATAAACGTAAGTAATCGTAAAAAAAAGAGGACTTACCCACTCCATTGTCTTTGGAAACTGTAAAAGTGGTGTGTAGAAAAAATATCAACTTGTGCTTCAGACTATTTTGCTTTAAGCTATTGTACCACCACCATCCATATACAATACCTCGCTTTCGGCCTTGGCCATTTGGGAAGTCCGATGGATCTGTGTTTGGGGTGTGCAACCAAAAGTCATCAACAATTCCTGTATTATTATCTGGTTTCCAATCGTATGGATGTTCCCAAAACACATTAGGCTCTTGTGCTAATTCGTCTAAAGCCTGTTCTGGTGTCAATCCAGAATAGAAGTCCAAAGTAGTTTTACTGTAGTGAAAACAACTTCGCCTTAGTAGGTGTTTGGCTTTTCGAACACCCAAAACTGCTGTTGATGGAGACAGAGATGCCATGCTCAAATTTAGTTAAAATATTTATAATCATATCATTAAATAAAAAAAACCCACACGAGGTGGGTTTCTTACTATGAAATAAGGTAGCTTACAGTAGTAATAATTCATTGACAATTACTTCTGTAGTATAGCGCTTTTGTCCCTCTTTATCCTCGTAGCTTCGTGTACTGAGTTTGCCTTCAATGGCAATCTCTTTACCCTTGGAAACGTATTGCTCGATGAGCTCGGCAGTTTTGTTCCACGCAACCACATTGTGCCAGTCTGTTTTTGTTTGTTTCTGACCGTCTTTATCTTTGTAATACTCGTTTGTAGCCAAAGAGAATTTCGCAAGTTTTTTACCACCTTCTAAAGTGATAATTTCTGGGTCCTTACCCAAGTTACCAATTAACTGTACTTTGTTTCTAAGTGTGTTCATAATTATTTTTTTAATTGTTTAACAGTTATGCAATCGAACTTTTCGACACCACAAACTTAACTCCCAATAAACTACTTAGTCGGGTGTTTGTTGTTTACTTTCATTTGTAATCGTTTGTTGTCGTTTGTAATTGAATATTTTGTAGTTTTACAAAAAAAATACTTATGAGTTCCAAACAATGCCCAGAGTGTGGAGAAAAAATAATAGGCCGCACCGACAAGTAGTTTTGCAGCGATGGCTGCCGCAATACCTACAACAACCGCATGAACAAAGATCAAAAAAATTTAATGCGAAACATCAATAATCGCTTGCGTAAAAACTGGCGAGTCTTGGAACAATTGAATCCCCATCAAAAAACAAAAAAAACAAGAGCTCAGCTCATCGCATTGGGTTTTGATTTCAATTATTTTACGAGCATTTATACCACCAAAACCGGGAACACCTATTATTTTGTTTATGATCAAGGATATTTACCCCTTGAAAATGATTTTTTTGCTTTAGTTAAGCGTGATTGATCTTTAAAAACATTAATACAATCTATTTTTCGTCTTGGAAAAGATATAATTTGAGTTTAAAATGCTCATTTTCAGCCTTTTTCACTGGCTAATTTTCCCGTTTATTACGAAATATTACCGCTTATTACATCAATTGTCCGTTTGTTACATCGCTCTTGTAAAAATCTTGAGCGCGTAGTATATTTATACAAGTAATTTTTTACAACATTTTTTTTTAAAAGTTAAATTGGTTAATTTTAAAAAAGCACCTACTGTACAGGTGCTTTTTTTTTAACGTTTTATTTCAAAAAATAAATTACTTTTGACGCATTAAATTCAATACTTATGAAAATCAAATACTTTTTACTATTGACTGCCTTTGGCTTATCAATTGAATTCAATCATGCACAAAACCAACAGAATTTAGTGGAACACTACAAGGCGTATTATGCTCAAATGCAAAAGCAAGGCGATGTAGATGGTGTAATTAAGGATCGAAGCAGGCCCGACCCTATCGCCCCTAATGTTGCGCGCCAAGACACCTTAGCTGCGTTGTATATGAATGAAGGTAAGTATATGCAAGCCCTAAATATTTTGGGTATTCAAAAAGATGAAAAAGATACTGATATGGCAGTAGAGGTAAAAGCGGTTAGTCTAAAATCGCTCAACGAGCCAGTAAGAGCTTTAGAACATTATGAGCTCCTGTTTAAAAGAAAGCCAAGCGCTGGATTAGCATACGAACTAGCCGATTTAAAGATTCAAACCAATGATTTAACAGGAGCAAGCCTAAACATCACTTATGGGATTGCGAATAGTTCTGCTGAAATGATGAAACCTTATTATGAGTCACAAACGCCTTATCAAGTTCCTATAAAGGCAGGCTTTATATATTTGAAAGCGATCACTAAATTTAGAGAAAATCCTGAAGTAAATCACGCTTCAGCTATTGCCTTGTTAGATGAAGCCTTGGTTATGGCCCCCGAGTTTAATTTAGCTATTTTGGCCAAAACAGCGATAGCAAATCAAAAACTAGAACAAGAAAAAAACTAACATAAATTTGTTTAGAAAAATATTCTAAATACTACTCAGAAATAATTTGAGTAGTCTTTTCGTGTATTTTGTTGATTTGTCTTACAAGGTTTTGATATGCTACCAAAACGTTCTCGCGAGCAGATGCTGTGAGCTCTTGTGTTGCCTCTGAGCCATAATATTCATTGTAAAGTAATACTTCTGTCTCAAGAACTTTAAATCGTGCCCAAATGGGATTAGTGTCAAAAACTTCAGGAGTGTTTAAAGTTAACTCTTCAAAGTAATTTTCGATTTCATCTTTATTGCCCTGAAATGAATTGGATTTGTTCTCTTTTAACTTTTTAAGTTCTTTTTCTAACACAAAAAAAGCGGTCCATTGATCTAGATCGGTCAGAGCACTATCGTCAATTTCAATTGTTGATGTAGATTGTGGATTTACTTTTTTGTTCGATAAAACCGTTGATGTCGTGTCACTTACTTCAATATTCGTTAGGTCGTTTTTTTTTGATCTACAGCCCAATAGAATAGCAAGGCTCAAAAACCCAATCACAAAAAAATTATTACATTTGGTATGTTGTAAGCTCATTTATTTACAATAAATTATTGTCTAACAAAGATGGTAATAAATTAGATATTTTACTAGAAATAATTTTAGACGGTTCGATAACAAAATGAATTCATAAGCACAATAAATCAATAGATGCAGCAAAATTCTACACATCTTGTACTTGGAGCTTCTGGTCAGATTGGATCTGTGCTAACAACTGAATTACGCAAGAAATACGGGTCATCTGCTGTGATCGCTAGTGATATAAAAGCACCCAAAAAGGAATCATCACAAATGGGTTTATTTGTTCAAATAGATGCTACGAGTTATGATGCACTTCTAAACGTTGTCAAAAGCTACAATGTGTCCACTGTCTATTTGATGGCAGCAATGTTAAGTGCCACTGCTGAAAACCACCCTAGTAAGGCTTGGGACTTAAATATGTCTTCGTTATTTAATGTTCTTAATTTGGCTAAAGACGGATTCATTAAGCATGTGTTTTGGCCTTCAAGTATTGCGGTTTTTGGGCCATCTTCTCCAAAAATAAATGTGCCTCAGTTAACAATTATGGAGCCTACTACCGTCTACGGAATTTCCAAGCTTTCAGGAGAGCGTTGGTGTGCCTATTACAACAAAAAATATGGAATTGATGTGCGCAGTTTGCGTTTTCCTGGTTTAATCGGTTGGCAATCAAGTCCTGGGGGAGGAACGACGGATTATGCTGTCGATATTTTTCACAAGGCAGTAGCTCATCAGCCATTTGAATGTTTTTTAGCAAAGAATACTGCATTGCCAATGATGTATATGGACGATGCCATAAGGGCTGTAATTGAACTTATGGAATCCGATTCAAAGAAAATTAAAGTTCGATCGTCCTATAATCTAGGCGCATTGAGTTTTACTCCCAAAACTTTATATCAATCTCTTTTGCCATTATTTCCAAATTTTGAAATAAATTACGCTCCTGACTTCCGTCAAGAAATTGCTGAAAGCTGGCCACAGAGCATAGATGATAGCAGTGCGAGGAACGACTGGGGTTGGCAGCCTCAATTCGACTTGAAACTAATGGTTGAAGATATGTGCTCTAATCTTAGGAACAAATAGATTTTAATTCTACTAATTGATTTTCAATGGAACCTTGATTATTGGACTTTTCGTATTCCTTTTGATTTAATTCAAGGGAAAAAAGTTTTCTTCCTTCTTCATCAAGTTCAGATGAGGTAGTAGAAAAATATTGGTGGTAAACTCTTTCTGTTGAATGACCTGACATTGACATCATGACATGTGTAGGTATTTTATTTTCAATTCCTTCTCTTATAAAAGTTCTTCTCATAATATGGGATGATAAAACAGAATGAATTGGAACTCTTGTATCACTTTCTTTTATGATTTTTCCCTCTACATTAAATTTAGGTTTGGAAACTAATCTATTTAGACCAACTATTCTACCAATCTCCTTTATCTGTTTGTTCATCTTTTGGTTTGTGGGTAAGTTTCCAGTTCTGAATCCAATTTCCAAATTGAACTTCAACACCAGTGGTTATATTGATTCTTTTTCTTTCAGAACCAAACACTCTAACTATGATTTTCACATTCTCGTGATTATCATATAATTCCTTCTTTTTTCGGAAAT
>JAQCJC010000033.1 GCA_027593245.1 Bacteroidota bacterium
AAGAAAATATCTTTTTATTAATAGTTAAATTGAAAATAATAGAGGATTACCTATCTTTGTACAAATTAAAAAAACCAACACAAAGTAGATGAAATTATTAGAAGGAAAAACCGCAATTGTCACAGGAGCTAGTAGAGGCATCGGGAAGGGTATTGCTACCGTTTTTGCACAACGAGGTGCTAATGTGGCGTTTACCTACAGTTCGTCTTCAGAGGCTGCTGAAGCACTCGAGAAAGAGCTTTCAGACTTAGGTGTCAAAGTGAAGGCATACAAAAGCAATGCTGCCGATTTTGAAGCCGCACAGCAACTTGCTGCTGATGTTCTAAACGATTTTGGGCAAATTGATATTTTAGTAAATAATGCAGGCATCACTAAAGACAACCTTTTGATGCGTATGGGCGAAGAAGATTTTGACAAGGTCATTGAAGTGAACCTAAAATCGGTATTCAATATGACCAAGGCCGTACAACGTACTATGTTGAAACAACGCAAAGGATCCATCATCAATATGAGTTCTGTTGTAGGGGTAAAAGGGAATGCTGGACAAACCAACTATGCAGCTTCGAAAGCTGGTATTATTGGATTTTCCAAATCCGTTGCACTAGAATTGGGCTCACGTAACATTCGCAGCAATGTGATTGCACCGGGATTTATTGAAACAGAAATGACCGCCAAACTCGATGAAGCTACAGTAGAGCAGTGGCGCGCAGGTATTCCACTAAAACGTGGAGGATCACCAGACGATATTGCCAATGCATGTGTCTTTTTGGCAAGTGATCTGTCTGAATATATTACTGGACAAACGCTAAATGTTGACGGCGGAATGCTCACATAAAATCCTGCAATTGCTATGACATCATCATTGGTTCTATATGGCGTCTTTGCAATCACTTTAGCTGCATTTTTAGCACTTATCAATTACAAACCATGGGCCTCCAAAAGGGTATTTTGGGGACTTACAGCGCTAAGAGCTCTCACTTTTAGCGTTCTTTTTTTGTTGCTGCTAAATCTTCAATACACCCGAAATATAACAAAACTCATCAAACCGAAACTTTCTGTTTTGGTAGATAACTCCCAGTCTATAAAGTTTATAAATAAAGACAGTGCTGCATTAGCGCTTTTAGAGCAATTAAAAACTAACGCTGAATTGGCCAAAAAATTTGACCTTCAGTATTTTTATTTTGATACTGATTTAAAATTTTCAGACGAATTGGTTTTTGATGCACCACAAACAAATATCGGGAAGGCTATTTCTGAGGTTCATGAATTATATAAAGATGAAATAGCCCCTGTTTTATTGATTTCTGACGGTCAACAAACTGTTGGCACATCTTATGAGTATATGGCCAATCAGTTTGAACAAAAAATATACCCATTGGTATTGGGGGACACCGTACGTTATACGGATCTGCGTATCAAACAAATAAATGTAAATGCCTATGCCTTTTTAGACAACACATTTCCTGCTGAAATTTTCGTTCAATACAATGGTACTACCGACACCACTTCTGTCTTAGAAGTGTTTTCTGGCGCAAAACTCGTTTATCGTGAAGAAATAAATCTATCATCAGAAAATAACACACTCATAGTAAGTCCTAAACTCAAAGCAACTCAAGTAGGTTTACAACGGTACTCTGCACGTTTACGCCCACTAAGCGATGAGCTGATAATTAGCAATAACCGCAAACCTTTTGCGCTTGAAGTTATTGATCAAAAACTTAATATTGCTTTGGTTTCCAGCCAAAGCCATCCTGATTTAAGGGTGTTCAAATCGATGGCTTCCAATCAAAAAAATTACAGCATTCAAAGACTCACTCCAGAAGAATTCTTGAAAAGTTCTAAAGACTTCGCTTTTGTTGTGCTTTATCAACCCAATCCTAGTTTTGCGGATGCTTACAACTTTGTAAAAGAGAACAACATCAATACCTTTACTGTAGCTGGACCAGAAACAGACTGGGCTTTTTTAAATAGAATACAACAGCATTACGCGCAAGAAATTAGTCAATACAAAGAGGCTTATCAAGCCGTGTTTAACACAAACTTTGATGCATTTGCACTCGATCCGTTAGATTTTGAAGATTTCCCTCCTCTTCAATCTGATTTTGGTTCAGTAGCAATCCGTATGCCACATCAAGTCCTATTGTACAAATCCGTTGGAGGATTAGAAACAAAAAACCCACTGCTGTTTACATACCAGGCCGAAAATACACGTCATGCAGTTGTGTTAGGGTCGGACTTATGGAAGTGGCGCTTGAAAGCCTATCAGCTGTACAACAGATTTGATGAATTTGATGCGTTTTTCAATGTTGTTTTTCAATATTTAAGCACCCAAAAAAAAGCAGATCGTCTACGGGTGACCCACGAAACTGTTTTCGATGGAACAGAACCCATTGCGGTTTATGCGCAGCTATACGACGAAAATTTTCAATTTAATCCCAATGCTCAACTAGAAATTGAAATTAGCAGTCCACAGCTCGATCGTCCAATTTCGTTTTCATTTGTGCAAAGCGAAAGTGGATATAAAGCTGGGCTAAGTAGCCTTAGCTCTGGTACTTATCAATACCAAGTCCGAACCAAAGACCGAGAGTTTGTTAGCTCAGGACAGTTCGAAATCTTGGCTTACAATATTGAAACACAATTTTTGAATGCCAATTATAAGGCATTGAATCAATTAGCCAATACCACAGGTGGGCAATTATTTTTAGAAAATCAATACAGTGCGTTGCTCGATGAATTATTCAAGAATTCAAACTATAAAACCATACAAAAAATAAGTAAAAAAACAGTACCTTTGGTGGATTATAAATGGTTACTGTTGTTGCTTGTTTTAAGTTTAACTGCAGAATGGTTTATAAGAAAGTATAACGGATACGTATAATTATTTAAATCTATTAAAATGCAAAAATTACCCAAAATTGGTCTTCCAATAATTTTCACAATCGCTGTTGTTTTGATCTTAATATCAAAAGCTGCAGTCACTATCGGCCCTGGAGAAGGCGGAGTATTGTTTGAACGCTTTGGCGATGGTATCAATACAGATAAAACTTACGGAGAAGGTTTTCATATTGTTGCGCCATGGAACTCTATGCTTATATTCAAGGTGCGTCAACAATCAATTTCAGATGAAATGAATGTTCTATCAGTAAATGGACTTGAAGTACGCGTCAATGGAACCATTTGGTACGAACCAGAATACGAAAACTTAGGGAAATTGATAAAAACTAAAGGAGAAGATTACGTTCTTGAACTGCTAAACCCTGCTGTCAATGCTGCTGCACGAAGTGTAGTTGGTCGTTATACTCCAGAACAATTGTATTCGAGCAAGCGTGATGTGATAGAGCAAGAAATTTTGGATGAAGTAGTTAACCTCATAGAAGGACAATTCCTAAACGTAAAGCGCGTTTTGGTAGAGGATGTAAAGCTGCCAGAAACAATCAAAAATGCAATTGAAGGTAAACTTAAACAAGAGCAACAATCCTTAGAATATGAGTTTAGATTAGTTACTGCCGATAAAGAGGCTCAAAAGCAACGTATTGAAGCCCAGGGTAAAGCTGATGCCAACCGAATTCTTAGTGCTTCTTTGAATGATAAAATTCTTCAAGACAAAGGTATTGAAGCCACTATAAAACTTGCTGAGTCACCAAACAGTAAAGTTATTGTGATTGGCTCTGGAGATTCTGGTCTGCCAATAATCTTAGGTAATCAATAATTTTTTTTAAAAAAGCTAGGAAATAAAAAAATATTTTCTGAATCTTTGTTTATTGACAATTAAATCATGAAAAATATCAATTTAATCCACCATCATGTACATACTGGCCCCCAGGCGAGTTGTTTGTGTATGGATTAAATTTAATTTATAATACAACATTAACCCGCTTGAAACGTCAAGCGGGTTTTTTTTATTTAAAATTTTTAACAATGGAAACATTAAAAATTGCCGTTCAAAAATCAGGAAGACTAAAGGATGATTCCTTGAAGTTATTAAAGGACATAGGCATATCTATAGACAACGGAAAAGAACAACTTAAAGCTAGGGCGACAAATTTCCCCATAGAGGTGTTTTATTTACGCAATGGAGATATCCCTCAATATTTAGCCGATGGTGTTGTCGATGTGGCGATCATTGGTAACAATGTTTTAGCTGAAAAAGGAAACTCAATAAAATCGGAACTGGCGCTTGGATTCTCGCGTTGCCGTGTTTCTATTGCTGTTCCTAAAACAACTCCATATTCTTCGATAAAAGATTTAAATGGTAAAAAAATAGCCACCTCTTATCCCAATACAGTCCAGGCGTTTTTAGACGAACAAGGCGTTCAAGCCGATATCCATATCATCAACGGCTCTGTTGAAATTGCACCAAACATTGGTCTTGCCGACGCTATTGTAGATATTGTTTCTACTGGTGGAACACTCTTTAAAAACAATTTGGTCGAAAAAGAAGTTATAATCGAATCAGAGGCGGTTTTGGCTGTGTCGCCAAAGATCCAAAGTAAACAAATTCAAATTTTGGATCGAATAAAATTCAGAATGGCTTCTGTGCTTAAGGGACGAAACTCAAAATATGTGCTACTAAATGCCCCTAATGAAAAACTCGAACAAATTATTTCAATTTTGCCAGGCATGAAAAGTCCAACTGTCCTGCCTTTAGCAAAATCGGGGTGGAGTTCTGTACATAGTGTGATCGATCAACATCAATTTTGGGATATTATTGACGATTTAAAAGACAATGGTGCAGAAGGCATACTTATATGTCCAATCGAAAAAATGGTACTCTAATGGAAATTATAAAGAATCCTAACCCAGGGCAATGGGACCAGATTTTGAAGCGCCCCACACAGTCTCTAGAAGCCCTAAACAATACTGTTGATGAAGTATTTGCACAAGTACGAGAAAATGGTGATGAAGCCCTAAAATCATACACAAAGGCATTTGACGGTGTTAATGTAGCGGATCTTGCAGTGTCTGAAGAAGAATTTAAAGCTGCTGAAGATAATCTATCAGCTGCGCTTAAAAAAGCTATTCTACAAGCAAAATCTAATATAGAAAAATTCCACACAGCACAGCAAACACCAAAGGTTTCTGTTGAAACACAACCCGGAGTGCGCTGTTGGCAAGAAAAAAGAGCTATTGAAGCTGTAGGGCTTTATATTCCTGGGGGTAGCGCTCCATTGTTCTCCACAGTTTTGATGTTAGCGATTCCTGCAAAAATAGCAGGTTGTACTTCCGTAATTTTATGTACGCCACCAAATGCAAAAGGATCAATTGCCAGTGAAATTATTTACACAGCTGCTCTTTGTGGGGTAAAAAGCATCTATAAAGTGGGCGGTATTCAAGCAATAGCGGCAATGACTTTTGGAACCCAGAGCATCAGTCGTGTTTCAAAAATATTTGGCCCTGGAAATCAATATGTAACTGCTGCTAAACAAGCGGCTACAAAGTTTGGTGTAGCTATTGATATGCCTGCTGGTCCTAGCGAGTTGTTGGTCATGGCAGATGCGTCTGCTAATCCCGATTTTGTAGCCTCAGATTTATTGAGTCAAGCCGAACATGGAGCAGACAGCCAAGTGGTATTGGTCTCAACCAACGAAACCCTTCTTAAAAATGTTTCAAAAGCAGTGGTTTTACAAACCAATAATTTGAACCGGAAAGCGATCATCGAACAAGCTTTAAAAAACATGAAGTTGATTTGTGTTTCTGACAATAGCACAGCCGTAGATTTAATAAACTTTTATGGTCCAGAGCACTATATCATTGTCACCTCAAACAATTCATATTTTGTAGATAATGTTCTAAATGCAGGATCTGTATTTATAGGCGATTATACTCCTGAAAGTGCGGGTGATTACGCATCAGGAACTAACCATACACTTCCTACCAACGGTTATGCTAAAGCGTATTCTGGTGTGAACTTAGATAGCTTTTTGAAAAGTATTACGTTTCAAGAAATTTCAAAAGAAGGGCTTAAAAACTTAGGACCTACCATCGAATTAATGGCAGAAGCCGAAGGTCTTATGGCACATAAAAATGCGGTTACAATCCGTCTTAAAACACTAAGCAATGAATCTTAATAAACTCATAAGACCAGCCATTAAAGCCATGAAGTCTTACTCATCTGCACGTGATGAGTTTGAAAGTCAGGATGAAGACCTGGTGTTTTTGGATGCTAATGAGAATCCTTTTCCCAATGGTCTAAATCGGTACCCAGACCCCCAACAAATGCAACTTAAAAATAAACTTGCAGCTTTAAAGGCGTTAAGGCCTTCTCAAATATTATGTGGAAATGGAAGTGACGAAGTTTTAGATTTGATATTCCGTGCATTCTGTGAACCTAATAAAGATGCAATAATCACGCTCACACCAACTTATGGAATGTACGCAGTTTTGGCTAATCTAAACGGCATACAACAGCAGTGCGTATCTTTAACCGCCGATTTTCAAATTGATGTGCCAGCTGTTTTGAATGCAATCCAACCCAACAGCAAACTT
Organism: Bacteroidota bacterium; assembly: GCA_027593245.1. Lineage (GTDB taxonomy): Bacteria > Bacteroidota > Bacteroidia > Flavobacteriales > Flavobacteriaceae > UBA3537. Next base: position 6,487 of record JAQCJC010000033.1, read on the forward strand.
CTTTTTATTTGCTCTCCCAACAATCCCTCTGGAAATGTAATGAACAGAACAGCTGTAAAAGGGATTTTAAAAGCATTTCAAGGGTTGGTCGTGATTGATGAAGCCTATATAGATTTTACGGACACTGAAAGTTGGTTGGAGGATTTATCGGAGCATCCAAATTTGGTTGTAACTCAGACTCTGTCTAAAGCATATGGCTTAGCAGGAATTCGTCTAGGGATTTGCTACGCATCGGAAGAGATTATTGCAGTATTAAATAAAATTAAGCCTCCTTACAACATCAACAGCTTAACTCAAAACGCTGCTTTAACAGCGATATCCAAACAAGAAAATACCAAACAACAACTAAAGACAATCCTTGATCAACGCACTGAACTGATTAAAGAATTTAAAAAAATAGCTTGGATTGAAAAGCTTTATCCCACTGATGCGAATTTTATTTTAATACGTGTTGACAATGCGAACTTGAGGTATGAGAAATTAAAAAATAAAGGAATCATTGTTCGTAATAGGACTCATGAAGATGGTTGCACAAATTGCTTGCGCATCACAGTTGGAACAGCAGAAGAAAATAAAAGACTAATCAATACATTAAATACACTATAGCATGAAAAATGTACTTTTTATTGATCGTGACGGAACACTAATTAAAGAACCAGAGGACAACCAAATTGATGCCTTTGAAAAACTTGAGTTTTACCCTGGGGTGTTCACTTATCTAAAAAAGATTGTAAATGAACTGGATTATGAATTGGTTTTGGTGACAAATCAGGATGGCTTGGGAACGGATTCACATCCCGAAGAACACTTTTGGCCAGTACACAATTTTATGATTAAATGCTTTGAGAATGAAGGTATTGTCTTTGCCAATGAACACATCGATAGAACTTTTGCAGACGACAATGCATCAACACGAAAACCACGCACTGGTCTATTAACATCTTATTTTTCCGACGATTATGATTTAAAAAACTCATTTGTTATTGGGGATCGTCTGACCGATGTTGAGTTGGCCAAAAACTTAGGTGCTAAAGGTATTTACATCAATGATCAGACATTTTTGGGGACGAATGAAGTCAGTGACACAAAAGAGGCCCTGACCCCTTATATTGGTCTTGAAACAAACAGTTGGTCCGAAATTTATGAGTTCTTAAAGTTGTCTAACCGATCTGGAAACATCAGTCGAAAAACTAATGAAACAGATATATCGATCAGATTAAATCTTGATGGGACAGGTAAAAGTAATATAAACACTGGCTTGGCATTTTTCGATCATATGCTGGATCAAATAGCACGTCATGGTCAGATGGATTTAGACATTAAAGTTAGTGGTGATTTAGAAGTTGACGAACACCACACTATTGAAGATACTGCTATAGCTTTAGGAACATTATTTAATAAAACATTGGGAGGTAAACTAGGAATAGAACGTTATGGTTTTTGTTTGCCCATGGACGATTGTTTAGCGCAAGTGGCTATTGATTTCGGAGGGCGTAACTGGCTAGTTTGGGAGGCAGAATTTAAAAGAGAATACATTGGCAAAATGCCAACAGAAATGTTTATGCACTTTTTTAAGTCTTTTACTGATGGTGCAAAATGCAATCTCAATATTCAAGCAAATGGCACAAACGAACACCACAAAATTGAGGCAATATTTAAAGCCTTTGCAAAATCTATAAAAATGGCTGTAAAGCGCGATGTGGATAAAATGATTCTTCCATCTACAAAGGGGGTACTGTAATGAAAGTAACAATTCTAGATTACGGCGCTGGAAATATTCAAAGTGTACAATTCGCCTTGGCACGCCTAGGTATTGATGCTTTGCTTTCAAATGATAAAGAACTGATTTTAAGTTCCGATAAAATTATTTTTCCCGGCGTAGGTCACGCCACACAAGCAATGAAACAACTGAAAGCAGCAGGGTTGACGGATCTTATTCCAGAGCTTAAACAAGATGTCTTGGGGATTTGCTTGGGGATGCAGTTGTTGTGTAAACACAGCGAAGAAGGGGATACAATGGGGTTAGGAGTTTTTGATGCTGAAATCAAACGCTTTAGCAATTCTGTTAAAGTCCCACACATGGGATGGAATACTATCGATAACCTTAAGTCAGATTTATTCAAAGGGATTAATACAGGGGCTTATATGTATTCGGTTCATAGTTATTATGCACCACTAACAAAGCAAAGTATAGCCAAAACGTCCTACCAACTGCCTTTTTCAGCAGCTCTACACCATAAAAACTTTTATGGGGTACAATTTCATCCAGAAAAAAGTAGCGTTGACGGAACTCAAGTGCTGACAAATTTTTTAAATCTTTAATGCTATGAAAATTATTCCAGCAATTGATCTTATCGATGGACAATGTGTACGGCTCACTAAGGGCAATTATGCAACAAAAAAAGTATATAATTCGAACCCTGTTGAGGTTGCCAAACAATTTGAAGATTCAGGGATTAAGTATTTACACCTTGTAGATTTAGATGGGGCAAAGGCACAACATATTATAAATTATAAAGTGTTGGAAGAAATAAGTCATAAAACACAATTACATATTGATTTTGGCGGAGGATTAAAAACTGATGAGGATTTGCGGATTGCTTTTGAATCAGGTGCTGATCAGGTTACTGGTGGAAGCATAGCTGTGAAAGACCCAACTAAATTTGAAAATTGGCTTTCAAAATATGGTGCCGAGCGCATTATTTTAGGTGCCGACTGTATACGTCGAAAAATAGCGGTTCACGGATGGCAAGAGGAAAGTGACATGGAAGTTGTTTCGTTCATTGATGCCTATGTTCAAAAAGGGGTTTGTAATGTTGTCTGTACCGATATCTCAAAAGACGGAATGCTGCAGGGGCCATCTTTTGAACTCTATACAGAAATTTTAAACAAAACACCCCTGATTAACCTTATTGCATCAGGAGGTGTTTCAACATACGAAGAACTGCCTAAATTGGCTGATCTAGGGTGTTCAGCTGTTATCATTGGTAAAGCAATTTACGAAGGTAAAATCTCGTTAAAACAACTCGAATCATTTCAATAAAAAAATAAAATGCTAACAAAACGAATCATACCTTGTTTGGATATTAAAAATGGCCGTACAGTCAAAGGGGTTAATTTTGTTAATCTTAGAGATGCTGGTGATCCAGTAGCCTTGGCCAAGCAATATGCAGAACAAGGGGCTGACGAATTGGTTTTTTTAGATATTGCAGCAACTTTAGAAACACGAACAACTACCCATGACATGGTTCGTGAAGTTGCACGGCAGATTGATATACCTTTTACAGTTGGCGGTGGGGTAAGAAGCGTTGAGGATGCTGAAAAACTTCTAAAATCTGGCGCCGATAAAGTCGCGGTAAATTCTTCTGCCATAAAACGACCAGCACTCATTAAAGAATTAGCCCAGACCTTTGGGAATCAATGTATTGTAGTGGCTATAGATGCAAAAAAATTGAACGATCAATGGATGGAATATTTGGCAGGAGGTACTATCCCTACAGATTTAAAACTATTTGATTGGGCTAAAACAGCTGAATCCCTTGGCGCAGGTGAAATTCTTTTTACATCAATGAATCACGATGGAGTCAAAACAGGCTTTGCAACCAAAGCACTAAAAACACTGTCAACTTCTTTAAATATACCAATAATTGCATCTGGTGGTGCAGGACTAAAAAATCATTTCGTTGATGTATTTAAAGCTGATGCAGCTGATGCTGCATTGGCAGCTAGTGTATTTCATTTTGGTGAAATTTCAATAACTGATCTAAAAAAAGAATTAAAAGAACATAACATTTCAATAAGATTATAATGGAAATAAAATTTAACACTCAAGGATTAGTCCCGGTAATCGTTCAAGATGAATACACTAAAACAGTCTTAATGCTGGGATACATGAATCAAGAAGCTGTTTCTAAAACATTAGAAACTAAAAGAGTAACTTTTTATAGCCGCAGCAAACAACGCCTGTGGACAAAAGGGGAGGAGAGTGGTCATTTTTTAGAATTCATTTCGATGAAATCCGATTGTGATCATGATGCACTGTTAGTAAAAGCATTGCCGAAAGGCCCTACTTGCCATAAAGGGACGGATAACTGTTGGGGTGAAGAAAATACTACTAACCTCTCTTTTTTGAATTTTCTTGAGGTTTTAATCGATCAACGCAAAAACGAAAATAAATCTGATGATTCGTATGTTGCTGGCTTATTTGAAAAGGGAATCAACAAAATTGCTCAAAAAGTAGGAGAGGAGGCTGTAGAAGTCGTTATAGAAGCAAAAGACACTAATGACGATTTGTTTTTGGCAGAAAGTGCCGATTTGTTGTTTCACTACATGATTTTACTTAAAGCAAAAGGTTTTCAACTTAATGATGTGGTAAACGTGCTTAAATCTAGACACTAATTTTTATATAAAGCTAAAATGAACGACCTTGAGGGCATGTTTCAAAAGCGCTATTACTACCTAGTCAGATTTCAATTTTTGGGCTATCGTTTTCATGGTTGGCAAAAACAACCAAACACCAAAACCCTGCACCTGATGATTGACCGAACATTGAAGTATGTTCTTAAAGATCAATATTTTAAAACCTTAGCCGCCAGTCGAACAGATGCTAAAGTTTCTGCAGAAGAAGCCGCTTTTGAACTCTTTCTTAAAGATAAGCCTCTAGATGATTTAGAATTATTTATGGCAGAATTTAATGCAAATTTGCCTCAAGACATAAGAGCGCTATCTATCGACGAAGTTACATCTGACTTTAACATCATTCAAGATTCAAAATACAAGGAGTATCATTATATTTTTTCTCAAGGGGAGAAGTGCCATCCATTTTGTGCCCCCATAATGACTACAATTTTGGAACCTTTAAATATCTCAATGATGATTAAAGGCGCAGCTCTTTTTAAAGGCAAACACAATTTTAAATCCTACTGCTACAAGGCCACTGATAAAGGATTATATGACCGTGAACTGCTTTGCTGTGAACTTTTGGAAAATAAGCTGTATACCGCAAATTTTTTTCCCGAAAAGAGCTATCTCTTACGCGTAATAGGTAAGGGGTTTGGACGACACCAAATTCGCTTAATGATGGGGGCCTTGATTAAACTTGGTCGGGGTGAAGTAGATTTAGATTTCATAGCCAAAAGCTTAACTAAAGAGTTTGAGGGTAATATTGATTACATTGCGCCTGCATCAGGGCTTATTTTACACAAAATAAATTTTTAATTTAAAGAAATTAACTGGTCTTTCAATCGTTCTTTTAACATCGAAAAAATACGCTTATTGAATATCGAACTATCTTTGTGGTAGGTAATGAGCTCTTTAGCAGTAAACAGCCCAATTACGATGCCCAAAAGCTGTTGTTTTAATGCCATGTTTGACTTGAAGTGATTATCTATTGAGGACGCCTTTTCCAAATTATTGAGTTGATTAAAATTCTGTTTTTTGTTTTTTAATTCCATTAAAAAGGTGCTTACAATGTGCTCATTTTGAAATTTCAAAAGGGGACGTAAAACAGTGTTTTGAAAGGCTTCTACTGAACTTGTATCTACTAAAACCTGTGCAGAAGAAATTTTAGGCCTAATTTGGATGATTTTTTCATCTCTAGAATTTACGCTCATAAATCTCTAAGTCGAATGTAGAAGCAGAAGCTATAATATGATCAAAAATATCGGCTATAATGTACTCGTAATTTTGCCAGCGTTTATCGTTACTGAAAGCATATATTTCAATAGGCAAGCCGTTTTCACCAGGTTGGAGTTGGCGAGCCATTACCATTAAATCTTTATTGATTGCAGAATGTTTCTCTATGTATGATTCAATATACTTTCTAAAAACACCAATATTAGTCAAGTTCCTTCCATTTATTAGAAGAGACTTATCCACTTGATTTGACGAGTTATATGCTGTAATGTCCTCAACCTTTTTTGATAGGTAACCCTGAATCAAATCAATTTTAGATAATTTATTTAAATCTTCGTTAGTTAAATGGCGAACACTTGCCATACGGATATTTAAAGAACGTTTGATGCGGCGCCCATTAGATTCGGTCATACCACGCCAGTTTTTGAAGGAATCAGAAATTAGCGCATAGGTTGGTATTGTGGTAATTGTATGGTCAAAATTACGCACTTTTACAGTCGCTAAATTAATTTCAATTACATCGCCATCAGCGCCATATTTTTGAAAGGTAATCCAATCACCAATACGTACCATATCATTTACAGAAACTTGGATGCTGGCTACAAAACCAAGAATTGTATCTTTAAATACTAAAATAATAACAGCAGACACTGTACCTAAACCAGCCATAAATTCCCAGAACGAAATCCCAGAAACTGCCGCGAAAGTGGCAAAAACAGCCGTAAGCCACACAAAAATCATAATCACTTGAATGTAACTATCTATAGGTTTATCCTTTAGACGTTCAACAGATTTAAAAAAATCTTTTACCGAGCCTAAAACACTACGAAGGCCCCAAACGGTAAAAATAATTCCAATAACCAATATTAGTTTTTCAAGTAAAAATTGCCAGCGTGCATGCTCAAAAAATATACTTGGAATAGATTTGTATGCTATAATAAGGGGGAAAATATGAGCGAGGTTTCTTGGGACTTGATGCACAATCATTATGTCATCAAACTTAGTCTTTGAGCGCTTTGCAATCTTACTAAATGCAATGCGAATAAAAGTTCTAATGATAAAGTCCAATACGAAAATAATTACCAGAATGGCAAAAACAAGCAGTAAAATACTGGTCCAATCGGCCACAGTTTGACTGACTCCCGCAGAGGATAAAAGATGCTTAAGTTTGTTGAGAAAAAATTCCATTTAAAAATAAAGCTAAGGTTTAGTTGTTCTTGTTTAATTTGTATTCGACTACAAATGTACCAAAAGGAATGACAGATGCTGCTAAAACAGCTAAAAAGTTATTTTTAATCCACTGATTTTCAACTCTCAAGACTAAAGCTAAAGCTATATAGCCCATAAATAAGAGGCCGTGTGGCATTCCTAGCATTTTAACGAACGAAGGATCGTCTTTCAAGTACTTAATAGGAACAGCAATTCCAAGCAGAAGGATGTACGATAAACCCTCCATAAAGGCAACAACGCGAAAAACAGTAATCAATCTCATTTATTATAAGTTAGAAATAGGGTACAAAAATACAAAATATATATATGTGATGATGAATAATTCAATTTGACATAATATAAATTATAGTACAATATATTGATTTTTGATGCTATAGTTTGTACGTACAATAAAAAAACTAAACTAAAAACTGGAACAACTCGGGTTTATCGTTCAAATAATCTCCGAAAAAATTATGTGTTTTAAGTTTTGTAATCAAAGGTTGAAGATCGTCTTGTGATTTGAGTTGAATACCAACTACAGCAACATCATTCTCACGATTTACTTTTTTTGTATACTCAAAGTGTGTGATGTCATCTTTAGGACCTAAAATATCAACCACAAATTCGCGCAAAGCACCCGGACGCTGTGGAAATTTAATTATGAAGTAGTGTTTTAGATTTGCATACAACAGTGCACGTTCTTTTATTTCTGCTGTTCGGGTAATATCATTGTTACTGCCACTTACTAAACAAACGACTGTTTTACCTTTAATTTCATCTTTAAATTCATCCAAAGCAGCTATACTCATAACGCCAGCAGGTTCTGCAACAATTGCATCTTTATTGTACATTTCTAGGATTGTTTGGCATATTTTCCCTTCGTGTACGGTAGTCATTACATCCAGGTTCTTATTGCATATTTCGAATGTTAAATCACCAACACGTTGTACAGATGCTCCATCAACAAATTTTTCTATTTTCTCTAATTGAACTACTTCTCCTTTTGAAATTGATTTTGACATTGACGGTGCTCCAGCTGGTTCTACTCCAATAATTTTGGTTTTTGGAGATAGTGCTTTAACGATAGAAGATAATCCTGATGCTAATCCACCGCCACCTACTGGAATAAATATATAATCAATGTTTTCCTTAGCCTGCTGAACAATTTCTAATCCCACTGTACCCTGCCCTTCTATAACTTTAGGGTCATTGAACGGATGTACCAGGGGTTTTCCAAATTGTTTACATTCTTCTGTTGCTTTGTGATATGAATCGTCAAAGGTATCTCCTACCAATACAACCTCGACAAAATCTTGACCAAACATTTTCACTTGCTCAACTTTTTGATTTGGTGTTGGAGCTGGCATAAAAATCTTTCCTTTAACCTTTAATAAACGACAGGAAAGCGCCACACCTTGAGCGTGATTGCCGGCACTAGCGCAAATAATACCATTTTTTACTTCTTCAGAATTTAAAGAAGAAATCTTATTGTAAGCTCCTCTAATTTTGTACGATCTAACCTGTTGTAAATCCTCACGTTTAAAAAGAATTTTGCAGTTGTATTTCTTAGAAAATCGACTGTGTTCTTCTAAAGGCGATACAGCAGCAATGCCCTTAAGTTTTTTAGCCGCAGCCTTTATGGCTTCTACAGTTGGAAAATATTTAGCTTGAAGAACACTCATATCGATTAAATTATGCTTCTGTTTTGATTACCTTCATATCGGTCATAGCTTGCCTTAAAGTACTGCCAATTGATTCAATTGAATGAGATCTAATTGCTTGATTTACAGAAATTAAAGTTGCATTATCTACGGTATTAGTTTTAGATGAATATGCCAAGCCTATGACATCTGTTTTAACTGTTTTCATAAAGTCTACCAATAATGGTTTACATGCATGATCAAACAAATAACAGCCATATTCAGCAGTATCAGAAATAATACGGTTCATCTCAAATAATTTTTTTCGAGCTACAGTGTTGGCAATTAATGGTAATTCGTGTAAAGATTCGTAATAAGCAGATTCTTCAACAATGCCCGAAGCAACCATTGTCTCGAATGCCAGTTCTACACCAGCACGAACAAAGGCTACCATAAGCACACCATGGTCAAAATACTCCTGTTCATCAATAGAATCGGAGGTTGCTACCGTTTTTTCAAACGCTGTTTCACCTGTTGCAGCGCGCCATGATAATAAGTTGATGTCATCGTTGGCCCAATCTTCCATCATTGTTTTTGAAAAATACCCAGACATGATGTCGTTCATGTGTTTTTCAAACAACGGCTGCATTATCATTTTTATCTCTTCAGATAGTTCAAAGGCTTTGATTTTCGCAGGATTTGACAAGCGATCCATCATATTTGTAATTCCGCCATGCTTTAGTGCTTCAGTGATTGTTTCCCATCCGTATTGAATCAATTTAGAAGCATACGAAGGCTCTATCCCCTCCTCTACCATTTTATCAAAGGATAAAATAGAAGCGGTTTGCAATACGCCACAAAGGATAGTCTGCTCCCCCATAAGATCACTTTTTACTTCAGCGACAAAAGAAGATTCTAAAACCCCTGCTTTATGCCCACCTGTAGCAACGGCATAGGCTTTAGCTTGCGCCCAACCTTTTCCTTCAGGGTCATTTTCTGGATGTACTGCTATAAGGGTAGGTACACCAAATCCACGTTTATACTCTTCGCGAACTTCACTGCCAGGACATTTAGGCGCTACCATAATTACAGTCAAATCCTTTCGAATTTGCTTTCCTTCTTCAACAATATTAAAGCCATGAGAATACGATAGTGTTGCTCCATTTTTCATAAGAGGCATTACCGTATCTACAACATTAGAATGTTGTTTGTCTGGGGTAAGATTTAATACTACATCTGCAGTAGGAATTAAATCTTTATATGTTCCGACTGTGAATCCATTTCCAGATGCATTTTTGAATGATTGGCGTTCTTCAGCAATGGCTTGTGCGCGCAGTGCATAGGAAATATCTAAGCCCGAATCGCGCATGTTAAGTCCTTGATTCAATCCTTGAGCGCCACATCCTACAATGACGATTTTTTTACCAATTAAGGCTTCAACACCAGCTTCAAATTCTGATGTTCCCATAAATCGACATTTCGATAGTTGATCGAGTTTTTGTCCTAAAGAAAGTGTATTAAAATAATTTGCCATTTTTTTTATTTGATTAGTTATTAAATGCGGCGAGCATTTCAGTTATTTTCATTTCATCTTTTGTGACGGCGATACGTCCTGATCGAACAAATTGCATGATACCAAAAGCACTCAGTTCTCTATGCAACATTTCAATTTCATGTCTTCTTCCCGATTTTTCAAGCACAAAAAAGTCGCGATTTACTGTTACAATACGTGCATCACTTTCTTTAATGATGTTTTGAATTTGTCGTTCTTCAAACAATAGTTCTGATTTTATTTTGAACATACAGGATTCTAAGTAAATAGTTTCCTCATCGGTGTGGTAAAACGCCTTGATGACTTCTATCTGCTTTTCTATCTGTCCAATAATTTTTCTGACATTGACTTCCGTCATATTAACCAAGATTGTGAAACGTGATACCGCTTCAATTTCCGAAACGGAAATATTCATACTTTCAATATTGATATGTCGGCGTTGAAAAATAGCAGAGATACGATTGAGTAGCCCAATGTTATTTTCTGTGTAAACAGAAATAGTGTATTGCTTTCTTGTGTGTTCCATCTTTATTATTATTCAAGTCTTATTTCTGATACCGAAGCACCAGATGGTATCATCGGAAATACATTGTCTTCTTTCTCAACACAAACTTCCAAAAAATATGCTTCTTTAGAAGTCATCATTTCTTGAATTGCTGTTGCCAATTCTTCTCTTTTAGAGACACGCTTGGCTTCGATGTGGTATCCTTTTGCAATGGCCACAAAGTCAGGGTTACTCATTTCTGTTGAAGCATAACGTTTGTCAAAGAATAATTGTTGCCACTGACGCACCATTCCTAAGAAATCATTATTCAAAACAACAATTTTTACCGCTGCTTTCGTTTGGAATATTGTCCCGAGTTCTTGTATTGTCATTTGGTATCCACCATCTCCAATAACAGCCACGACTTCACGTTCTGGTGTAGCCATTTTTGCTCCTATTGCTGCTGGTAAAGCGAAGCCCATAGTCCCCAAGCCACCAGAAGTAATATTACCTCTAGATTTGTTAAACTCTGCGTAACGACAAGCAATCATTTGATGTTGCCCAACATCAGACACAATAGCTGCCTCTCCTCTACTCTGGAGGTTAATCTCCTTTAAAACTTCACCCATAGTAAGTCCATCTTTGGTTGGGTGCAAGTCATTTTTTATTACTTTTTCAAATTCTATTTTTAATAAATCTTTGAATTGCTGATGCCAATCACTATACGATTTTTCTTTAATCATTGGCAATATTTCAGACAAGGTGTCTTTCACATCGCCAAGAACTGGAATATCTGCAATTACATTTTTATCAATTTCGGCTGGATCTATTTCAAAATGAATCACTTTTGCTTGGGTTGCGTAATCGCTAAGTTTTCCAGTAACACGGTCATCAAAGCGCATTCCTATGGCCAACAAAACATCACATTCATTGGTCAATTTATTTGGTGCATAATTCCCATGCATACCAACCATACCGACGTTTAATGGGTGGGATGTTGGAATCGCAGATACACCCATGATTGTCCATGCTGCAGGAATACCAGATTTCTCCACAAATGCTTTAAACTCTTGCTCAGCTTCTCCTAAAATAACGCCTTGCCCCCAAACAATCATTGGGTTTTTGGCATCATTTATAGCTTGTGCAGCTGATTTTAAGATACTTGTATCTACTTTAGGAACAGGCTTATAACTGCGTACACCCTCACATTTTTTATATGTAAAATCAAAAGTTTCAAATTGTGCGTCCTTAGTGATGTCAATCAATACTGGTCCTGGTCTTCCGCTTTTGGCAATGTAAAACGCCTTAGCAATTACTTCTGGAATTTCTTCTGCACGAGTAATTTGATGGTTCCATTTAGTAACAGGTGTTGAAATACCGACAATATCGGTTTCTTGAAATGCATCACTACCCAACAAATGCGACGGGACTTGACCCGTTATGCATACCATAGGCGTCGAATCAATTTGCGCATCAGCAATACCCGTGATAAGATTTGTAGCTCCAGGACCTGAAGTCGCCATAGCAACTCCTACACGCCCTGAAATTCGAGCAAACCCTTGAGCTGAATGTGTAGCACCTTGTTCATGACGCGTAAGCACATGATGAATTTGATCTTGATATTTAAATAGTTCATCATAAACAGGCATTATTGCACCGCCAGGATAACCATAAATTATATCTACTCCTTCAGCGATTAAACTACGTACTAGAGCCTCACACCCTGTAATATGTTCACTTTCTTGATTAAGATAGTTTGTTTTAGTTTTAGCTTTTACATCCATAAATTATTTTTTTTGGATTAAAATTCATCTGTTACACATCCCTGAGATGCAGACGAAACAGTTTTTGCATATTTAAACAGCACACCTCCAGAAACTTTAAGATTAGGTGCTGTCCATTGTTTTTTTCGTTTTACTAATTCTTCATCAGAAATTCCTAAATTGATGCTGTTAGATTCAGCATCTATGGTAATGGTGTCGCCATCTTTAACTAATGCGATCGCTCCCCCGTCTTGAGCTTCGGGAGTGATGTGCCCCACCACAAATCCGTGCGTGCCACCAGAGAATCGACCATCTGTTATTAAAGCTACATCTTTACCTAATCCTGCACCCATGATCGCTGCAGTTGGCTTAAGCATTTCTGGCATTCCTGGACCACCTTTTGGGCCCTCGTAACGGATGACAACTACGTCACCTTTTTTAACTTTACCATCGCGAATACCGTCATTTGCAGCATACTCACCATTGAAAACTTTTGCTTTTCCAGTAAATTTGAGCCCCTCTTTCCCAGTGATTTTTGCAACACTACCTTCCGTAGCTAGATTTCCATACAACATGCGTAAGTGACCTGAAGCTTTTATGGGGTTTGTTAGAGGCTTAATTACTTCCTGCCCTTCAACTAAGCCACTTACATGTTCAAGATTCTCGGCAAGTGTTTTACCGGTAACTGTCAAACAATCCCCGTGTAATAAATTATGCTTTAAAAGGTATTTTAGAACGGCTGGTATACCTCCAACACGATGGACGTCTTCCATTAGAAATTTACCACTAGGCTTGAGATCCGCTAAAAATGGTGTTTCATCGCTTATGCGTTGAAAATCTTCTAAGGTGAATTTGATATTTGCTGCTCTAGCAATTGCCAAGAAATGAAGTACAGCATTAGTTGACCCACCTAGAACGGTAATAAGTCTAATCGCATTTTCTAGAGACTTTTTTGTGATGATATCTGAGGGCTTAATGTCTTTTTCAAGAAGTAAACGAATGGCTTCTCCTGCTGCTATTGCTTCTTCTTTTTTTTCTTTTCCTGTCGCTGGATTAGAAGAGTTGTATGGAAGTGCCATTCCCAATGCTTCTATTGCCGAGGCCATTGTGTTTGCAGTGTACATTCCACCACAAGCGCCAGCACCTGGGCAGGCTTTCTGAACAATATTTTGAAATTCACTTTCCTCCATAGTCCCAGCAACCTTGCTTCCCCAAGCTTCAAAAGCAGAAACAATATCTAGCTTTTGACCATTGTGACAACCAGAATCAATTGTACCACCATAAACCAATATAGATGGCTTGTTCACACGTATCATGGCCATTAGTGCGCCCGGCATGTTCTTATCACAACCCACAACAGTGATCATTCCGTCGTAACTCATGGCTTGAACAACGGTCTCCATAGAATCTGCTATGACATCCCTTGATGGTAATGAAAAACGCATGCCTGGAGTACCCATTGAAATACCATCGCTGACGCCGATGGTGTTAAAGATCAAACCAACAACATCTTTTTTAAGGGTTCCAGACTTAACCAACTTAGCTAAATCGTTCAGATGCATATTACATGGGTTTCCCTCATAACCTGTACTAGCAATACCAACAAATGGTTTTTCGAAATCTGACCGGGTCAGACCAATAGCATGCAGCATAGCTTGTGCAGCGGGCTGAGTTGGGTCTTGTGTAATAGCTTTACTGAACTTATTTAATGACTGCATATTTTGGAGAAATAACGTTAAAATGAGTTATATATCAA
>JAQCJC010000001.1 GCA_027593245.1 Bacteroidota bacterium
ATCCATATCTCCAAAGAAAAGTGGGTGTATGTTGCAGCTGATGGAAAGGAATTTTTGGTAAACACAAATGATTTTTCAATCGATATTGATGGTAAAACCATTCATTTTGACTGTGTTTTTAATGCCATTCATGGTGCGCCGGGTGAAGATGGGTTTATGCAAGCGTATTTTGAATTGTTGGACATTCCACACAGCAGTTGTGGGATGTATCAAGCGGCACTGACGTTCAATAAACGTGATTGCCTCAATGTTTTGAAAGCGTATGATGTTCCTACGGCAATTTCATACCCACTAAACAAGGGTGATGGCGTTAATGCTAAAGAAATTATTGATCGTGTTGGGTTGCCTTGTTTTGTAAAAGCCAATCGTGCTGGGAGTAGTTTTGGCGTCACTAAAGTGCATCAAATAGTAGACCTCCAGTCGGCAATAGATATTGCTTTTGAGCACGACGATGAATTGATTATTGAGTCGTTTTTGGACGGAACGGAAGTTTCTGTGGGGGTGCTTCGCTACAAAGGTGAAGTACTGGTTTTGCCCATCACAGAAATTGTTTCAGAAAATGATTTTTTTGATTACGAGGCCAAATATTTGGGAAAATCAGAAGAAATTACACCCGCACGACTTTCTAAAATTCAAGAACAGAATGTCAAAAAAATGGCCAAAAGCATTTATGATATCCTAAAAATGGATGGTTTTACTAGAAGTGAATTTATTTTTAAAGGCGACACCCCCTACTTTTTAGAAATGAATACGGTTCCTGGACTTACCGAGGAGAGTATCCTACCTCAACAAGCGGCTTGTGCAGGAATTAGCCTATCAGAACTCTTTACAAATGCTATTGAAGAAGCAATGGTTAGAAATGTTTAACTTTACACTATGAGAAGAGCTATTTTTCCAGGATCATTTGACCCTATTACCTTAGGGCATTGCGATATTATCCATCGTGGGGTAACGCTTTTTGATGAAGTGATTATTGCTGTTGGTGAAAATTCTGCTAAAACCTATATGTTTTCAATGGAGGAACGCAAATCTTTTATCGAAAAAACATTTGAAGGCCATTCAAAAATAAGAGTGATGACCTATTCGGGTTTGACAACTGATTTTTGCAAAGAAATTAAAGCCGATTTTATTCTTAGAGGGCTTCGAAATCCTGCCGATTTTGAATTTGAAAAAGCCATCGCCCATACCAACCGAAACATTGGCGATATTGAAACTGTTTTCCTACTGACTTCTGTAGAAACCTCCTTTATATCTTCTTCAATAGTTCGTGAAATCATTCACTACAATGGGGATTATAAAAAAATGGTGCCTGCTGCGGTTTACTCAAAATAATTTATAGCAAATATTCCGACAGACCTTTGGTAAATGCCTCAGGGTTTTCGGCCAAATGATAACGTGGATCGTCAATGGCTTCTATGATTACATCTTTAAAGAGTGGACTTGACTTGTATAAAAGCACTTTACAATCTTGGCTCAGATGCTTTAGCTTAATTTTTTTCCCAGCACTATTGTACTTATTCACCAAATTGAAAATTGCTTCAATGGCAGAATGATCACTGACTCTAGATTCTACAAAATCAATCTCTACAGCATCAGGATCGTTTTTGACATCAAATTTTTGATTAAAAGCCGAAATACTTCCAAAAAATAATGGCCCCCATATTTCATAAATTTTGGTGCCGTCAGTTTTGATCCGCTTTCGCGCCCGAATACGTTTTGCATTTTCCCAAGAAAAAACCAATGCACTAACGATAACACCAGAAACTACAGCAATAGCCAAATCGAAAAATACGGTTACCGTTGAAACTAAAATCAGTACAAAAACATCAGCAATAGGGATTTTGTTGATAATTCTAAAACTAGACCAAGCAAATGTTCCAATAACAACCATAAACATAACGCCAACTAACGCTGCTATGGGTACTTGCTCTATCAGATTGGACGCAAATAAAATAAACGCCAAAAGTGCTAATGCAGCAACGATTCCTGAGAGTCGACCTCTTCCACCCCCTTTAATGTTGATAATCGATTGTCCAATCATGGCGCAACCTCCCATACCGCCAAAAAGTCCTGTAACGATATTGGCACTGCCTTGTGCAATACATTCTTTGTTGGAATTTCCGCGCGTTTCTGTAAGTTCGTCGATAAGATTGAGTGTCATCAATGATTCTATAAGACCAATTGCAGCCAAAATTATGGCATATGGGCCAATGAAGCGTAGTGTTTCAAAATTAAACGGAATAACTTCAAAAATAGCCCATTGCAATTCAGGAAGACCACCTTTCAACCCTTCTCCTCCTCCATCTCTAATGAAACTTCCGACTGTAGCAACATCTAAATTTCCAAAAATAACAAGACTAGAAACCACAATAATAGCAACTAGGGCTTCAGGAAGTTTTTTGGTGAGTTTTGGCAATCCAAACATGATACCCATTGTGAGGATAACTAGCCCTATCATGGTCCAAAGTTCTTGTCCTTGCATCCAAACAAGTCCATCATTACCAGATGTTTTGAACATTCCTAATTGAGAAAGGAAAATCACAATGGCCAATCCATTAACAAAACCCATCATCACAGGATGAGGAATTAATCGAACAAACTTCCCCAGTTTCAATACACCAGCAAAAATTTGAATAAAACCCATCAATATGACAGTGATAAATAAATAATATAAGCCTAAATTTTCCGCAGGTTCGCCCATAGTATTGCCTTGAGCCACCAAGCTCACCATAACTACGGCCAATGCGCCTGTTGCACCACTGATCATTCCTGGTCGACCACCAAAAATTGAGGTAATCAAACCAATCATAAATGCAGCATACAAGCCCACCAAAGGATCTACACCTGCAACAAATGCAAAAGCAACAGCCTCAGGAACCAAAGCCAACGCAACCGTTAACCCACTTAAAATATCATTTTTTGCATTTGCCGAACGCTTGCGAATAAATTCTCTCATCTTGTTACAAAATTAAGCGGCAAAAATAAGGGATTAAATAAGATTAAAAGAACTAATGAAGATTTTCTTTACTAAATGAGCGCTTCGATGTTGGCATAAATATTCTTTCTAACTTTTATTAGTTTTTTTGGACTTACCCATTTAACTTTTGTAATACCTTCATTTTTTTGAGGTTTTAAATCGCCAGTATATGTAGAAAACATTTCAAACCAGTAGGTTTTTTTTATAAAATATTTATCGCTTCTTTTAAAAATATGATACGTAATTTCAAGTGGCTTTATGATTTTTAAATCTTCAACACCTGTTTCTTCTTCAACTTCTCTTAAAGCCGTTTGATCGATAGTTTCTTTGTTTTCGGCTTTACCTTTAGGTAAATCCCATTTTCCATTACGGAAAATAAATAAAATACGACCCTCAGGATTAAGGACCTTACCCCCTCCAGCTACAACATTTGGTAACAATTCCAAAAACTTCTTAAGTAAAAGCTTTTCATTATCGCCTACAAGACGAATAGACTTGTATTTTTCTTTTTTTAAATTGTGAAGTATTTTGTGAATATCGACAGAATCGATCAGATAATTTTTGAAATCTGTCTCAGCTTCTACCTTTGAAGTGAGAATTATGGGCTTATTGCCAACAAAAATTTTTTGCATTGTTAATTAAAAACAAATTAAACTGGAGTAAATGTAGTATTTTTTAATAATTTTGACTCATGATTTTTAACAAAAATACTGCAAAGAAAACCGCTGAGGTTTTACTCCAGATCAATGCCATTAAACTAAACCCAAACACTCCTTTCAACTGGGCATCGGGATGGAAATCTCCAATTTATTGCGACAACAGAATGGTCCTATCTTACCCTGTAATGCGAAATTACATTAAAAACGAGATGGCAAAAAATTTAGAAAGTATTTATGGAAAACCCGACGTCATTGCTGGTGTAGCAACAGGTGCCATTGGAATTGGCACATTGGTTGCAGAAGCGCTAGGATTGCCTTTTGTATATGTGCGGCCAGAAGCCAAGAAACATGGTCGTAAAAACCAAATAGAGGGCCATTTGGAAAAGGGACAGAATGTAGTTGTGATTGAAGACCTTATAAGCACAGGTAATAGCAGTCTAGCCGCCGTAGATGCTCTTGAAAGCGCAGGCGCTAACGTAAAGGGTATGATTGCTATATTTAGCTATGGCTTTCAGGTATCTAAAGACAATTTTTCAGAAAAAAAGGTCGATTTGTACACCTTAAGTAATTATGAAAGCCTTCTGGAGCAAGCCCTCGATACAGGGTTTATCAACGATAAGGAAGTAGAAGTTCTATCCAAGTGGAATGCAAATCCTGCCCAGTGGGCAATATAATTTTTTGATATGAATATAGAATCTCCAAAAATCAATATTTCAAAATCAGCTGAAAAGGTATTTAATTTCCTTTCAGATGTAAAAAACTTCGAGATTTTAATGCCCGAAAACATCACCAAATTTGAGTTGATGGAAAATGATAAATTTATTTTTGCGTTGAGCGGTATGCCTGAAATTATTTTACAAAAAAAAGAAGAAAACCCGCCTAATACTATAAAACTTGGCGCTGCTGGCGGTAAATTGGATTTCTCTCTAAGTGCAAATATTACAGCATTGGCAGAGAATGAAAGTAGTGTTCAGCTGCAATTCATTGGAGATTTCAACCCCATGATGGGCATGATGATTAAAGGCCCAATCACAAAATTTATTGAAACCCTTGCTCTAAATATTCCAACATCAGTCTAGTACATCAATTGTATTGACTTTAAATCAAATTCTTTTAGTCCCTTTTCGGTTTTAATTATCAATTTGCCATGTGTGGAGACCCCTTCAATTATACCAGAAAATGATTCGTTTTGTGGATTCAAAAAAGTAGAGGGCTTCCCTTTTCTAAATAATAGAGTCGAATATAATTCTCGTTGTAAATTGTGGTCTTGTTGGTTGAAATAGTACTTCAAATTATCAACTAAATAATGCAACAACTCATTTAGGTCGTAATTTATCCCTGTTATTTTTTTCAAAGAAGCTGCTTTAGGCAGTTGCTCAAATTCAATTTGATTTACATTTAGGCCAACTCCGATGATGGCATGGTTAATTTTATTTTTTTTAGTCACTAAATCAATAAGAATCCCACCAATTTTGTTTTGACGTGACAAAATGTCGTTTGGCCATTTGATGGAAAGATTGGGAATCTGAAGTGTTTTTAAAGTTTTGTGAACAGCAAGTGAAACAATAATATTAAGCATAAACTGATTTTCTAGTTTTAGCCTAATGTCTTTTTTTAAAATACTGATTATCAGATTTTTACTCTTTTCCGACTCCCATTTAGTCGCTCTTTGCCCTCGCCCATTTGATTGATATTCAGCAGTAACTACAGCGAAGTCATCCAAAGGTATTTCGGACACCAAGCCACGTAAATATACATTTGTTGAATCAATGGCATTGAGTTTGATTATCTGCATGTGTAAATTTAAAATTAAATTATAATATTATTAAGATAATATAACGCAATTAGACCTAAAAAAACAATAAATTTGCATTGTAATACAAATATATGACAAAACACATTTCTGACCCTGATGAACTCATTACCTTAATTATAGCTGGAATTGAGGATATCAAAGGCCAAAATATAAGCATATTAGATTTAAGATCAATAGAAAATTCTGTTTGCGATTATTTTGTGATTTGTGATGGAAACTCTAATACTCAAGTAAATGCAATTGTCAATTGCATACAAAAAAAAGTCAGTAAAAGCGCTCATGAAAAGCCCTATCAGATTGAAGGAGAAGACAATGCAGAATGGGTTTTGATGGACTACATTAACATCGTGGTTCATGTATTTCAAAAGCACAAAAGAGAATACTATGCCATAGAGAATCTATGGGGAGATGCAAAAATCACTGAAATAGAAACAAGTTACTAAAACATATTTTATGTCAAAAGATAAAAATCCTAAGCCTTTTAAATTTAATGCCTATTGGGTCTATGGAATCGTTATTGGTTTATTTATAGTCTTTAATTTTTTCTCAGGTGGTATAGGAGCCTCAAATGGACAAATTACAACGCCTTCAAAATTTTTCAAGTTCTTGAAAGATGGAGATGTCGAAAAAGTTGAAATCGTAAACAAACGTGAAGCTTTGGTATATCTTACAAGTAACGCTTCCAAAAAAGAGATACACAGCAAAACACAAGGGCAACAATTTATTCCCCTAGGAACTTCGCCTAACTATAGATTTGAATTTGGTGATGTTCAATTATTCCAAAAGCAACTAGAAGACACTATAGACGAACGCGATTTGAGTACAGAGCTCAATTTTAGAACTGAAACTAATGCGTTTGGAGATATTTTATTATCCATCATCCCGTTTGTTCTAATTATTGGAGTTTGGATATTCATAATGCGGAGAATGTCTGGTGGTAGCGGCCCAGGTGGTGGCGGCCAAATTTTTAATATTGGAAAATCAAAAGCAAAACTTTTTGATGAAAAACTTGAAACCAAAACTACTTTTAAGGACGTTGCAGGCCTAGAGGGGGCTAAAGAAGAAGTACAAGAGATTGTTGATTTCTTAAAAAATCCTGAAAAATATACTGCCCTTGGAGGTAAAATTCCTAAAGGCGCATTACTTGTAGGCCCGCCTGGCACTGGAAAAACCTTACTGGCTAAGGCCGTAGCAGGTGAAGCAAAAGCGCCATTCTTCTCATTATCGGGTTCAGATTTTGTTGAAATGTTTGTTGGGGTTGGTGCGTCAAGGGTAAGGGATCTATTTAAACAAGCAAAAGAAAAATCCCCTTCAATAATCTTTATTGATGAAATTGATGCCGTTGGGCGCGCCCGTGGGAAAAGTAATTTCTCTGGATCTAATGACGAACGCGAAAATACACTAAACCAACTTTTGACAGAAATGGATGGGTTTGGATCAAATACTAATGTTATAGTTTTAGCAGCTACCAATAGGGCTGATGTTCTTGACAAGGCACTAATGCGTGCAGGACGATTTGATCGTCAGATTTATGTTGACTTACCCGATATCAGAGAGCGAAAAGAAATTTTTGATGTTCACCTAAAACCGTTGAAAAAAGCAAAGGATTTGGATACTGATTTTCTTTCAAAACAAACCCCTGGGTTTTCTGGTGCTGATATTGCAAATGTTTGTAACGAAGCAGCATTAATTGCAGCTAGAAATGACAAAAAAGCAGTTGATAAACAAGACTTCCTTGATGCCGTAGACCGAATCATTGGAGGACTTGAGAAGAAAAATAAAATCATTACCCCCGAGGAGAAAAAAGCAGTTGCTTTTCACGAAGCAGGGCATGCCACAGTAAGTTGGATGTTGGAACACGCAGCGCCATTAGTAAAGGTGACCATCGTCCCAAGAGGGCGCTCTTTAGGGGCGGCCTGGTATTTACCTGAAGAACGCCTCATTGTCCGCCCAGAACAAATGCTAGACGAAATGTGTGCGGCACTTGGAGGAAGAGCAGCAGAGAAAGTAATTTTCGATAAAATATCAACCGGAGCACTCAGTGATCTAGAAAAAGTGACCAAACAAGCAAGAGCCATGGTAACAGTTTATGGATTAAGCGATAAAATTGGAAACCTTACATATTACGACTCCTCAGGTCAAAATGAATACGGCTTCACAAAACCATACAGCGAACAAACCGCAGAACTTATCGATAAAGAAATTTCTGATATTGTTGAGGAACAGTACCAACGCGCAATTGCTTTGCTGGAAGCTCATAAAGATAAACTGGTAGAGCTCGCTGAAGTACTACTTAAAGACGAAGTCATCTTCAAGGATAATTTGGAGGCTATTTTCGGAAAGCGCCCTTTTGATTCTAAGAGCGAAGAGCAATCAACTACAGTTAAGGAAGAAGAGGAGTAAAAAAATCATGAGATTTTAAACAAACCGCGGGTTTAATTTTTTATATTTGATACGCTGTTAACCAACATCATTTGGCTTGAAAAAATGAGTGTATTCCGTAAAATATTTGGTTCTATATCAAAGTCTGACAAGGGACAACCAAAAAAAAAGGTTGACAATAAATTCTTGCCCAAAAAAGACCTCCCAATCGATGAGTCTTTTACGGTAAAATTCAACGAAAATGGCGGTAAATTTCTGTACAGTGAAAACTTAAATGAAGCGCATCAATATCTTCGGCAGATTTTAAAAGAAAACAACTGGACCGAAAAAATGGCCTTGATTTTAAATAAAAAACTCAAGGAAAAGTTTAAAGATTTTGATTGGAAAACTACCAGTAAAGTTGAAGATGGTCATTATTTATTTACAACATGTGAATATCTAATAGCAAATGACGGCTCCCTTTTGATTTCATCAAACCAAATCGCTGAAAAAAAATTAAATGACTTACCAAAGAATTTTGTTGTCTTTGCAACCACAAGCCAAATCGTTCAAACCATTGGAGAAGGACTTCATGGTATAAAAGCCAAAAACAAAAAAAATATTCCTACAAATATTACAACAATAAAGCATTTTAAGATTATAGAAGACGATAATTTTTTAAGCTATGGAAGCAGCTCTAAAAACTTATACCTGCTGCTTTTAGAGGATTTATAAAACTTGTTTTGAAGGAACTTAGTAAAAGATTAATATTCGGCGCATTATTTGTTATCATTTTGGTGGTGTCTGCACAACACCAATATGCACTTACAGCACTCTTTTTTGTTTTTGGTATGATCTGTCTGAAAGAATTCAATCTGCTGATAGAGCAACGCAACACATTATCTTATGCAATGTTTTCCATATTGTATAGTGTTTTTGCTTTTTGGAACTTCCTCACCGAAAATAACAATAGTTTAGATGAAGCTACACAAATTCTTCATGTAGTCAGTATTTTTGTATTACTTTTTTTAATTCGTGATTTATTTTCGAAGAAAAGCTTACCAAAACTACTTACGAATCGATACATAAACACTACATTTTATATAAGTACAGGGATTTTATTTTTATTACTCATCGCCATTAATTTTGGTCAATATAGCCCTGAAAATATAATTGGAATATTTGTCCTTATATGGATCAATGACAGTTTTGCTTATTTGATTGGAAAGAACTTTGGAAGACAAAAATTATTTGAAAGTGTTTCGCCAAAAAAAACAGTTGAGGGATTTTTAGCTGGGGTATTCTTTTCCGCCATTGGTAGCTATATTATTTTCAAACTGACTGATAACCTCCTTTTTTCAAAATGGCTGATTCTGAGTGTAATCGTAAGTGTGTTTGGGACTATTGGAGATTTGATTGAATCAAAATACAAACGCCAAGCAGAAGTTAAAGACAGCGGAACACTAATACCCGGACATGGCGGTTTGTTAGACCGCCTTGACAGTGCTATATTTGTAGCACCATTTATCTATTTACTTTTAAGAATTTTAAATTATGTTTCATAAAGAAGGTCAAAAAATTATTTTTACAAGCCTGATACTTGTAGGTGGGTTATTTTTATTAATTGATTTTATAGAAACACCCTGGTTAATCAAAACTCTACAGATTTGCTTACTGGTTTTCTTTATATTGATTTTGCAATTTTTCAGAAATCCGAAGCGGCATACACAGCACAACGATAAGCATGTTATATCACCTGTTGATGGTAAAGTTGTGGTTATCGAAGAGGTCGAAGAGCCTGAATACTTCAAAGATAAAAGACTGCAAGTGAGCATTTTTATGTCCCCTATAAATGTTCACGTAACTCGTTACCCTGTAAGCGGAAAAGTAGTGTTTAGCAAATATCATCCAGGCAAATACCTCGTCGCTTGGCACCCAAAGTCAAGTGAAGAAAATGAGCGCACCACAGTTGTGGTTGAGAACCAAAAAATTGGTAAAGTTCTATACCGACAAATTGCTGGAGCACTAGCTCGTAGAATTGTAAATTATGCTAAAAAAGACATGAATGTAGTCCAGGGAAATGATGCTGGATTCATTAAATTTGGTTCGAGAGTAGATTTATTTTTACCTTTGGGCACCAAACTAAACGTAAATTTAGATCAAAAAGTAAAAGGCGGTGAGACTATCATTGCAGAACTTTAAGATGAAAAAAAAAGATGCATTAGATAAAGAATTCAAAACCGCTGTGGAGAGTATAAGCAACCACAAGGAACCCTTTCCTGCTGACACACTTTTAAAACTATATGCATTTTACAAGAAGGCAACTAACGATTATTCGCGTCCTAATAGCAGTAAGGCTATCATCAATGCCTTCAAGACTAACGCCCTTTTTCAAGTTGAAGACATAACACAGGACGAAGCCAAAAAACGCTATATAGAATTGGCTAAAGAATATTTAATTTACAGGAAGTAAAACCCCTACCTTAGATTGCTTAAACTCGTTTCTAAGGTATCAATTTTGGCTAGAGCATCAGCCTCTTTTTTCTTTTCACTTGCTAATACTTCTGCAGGTGCATTATTTACAAATCGCTCGTTAGATAATTTTTTCTGAACAGAAAGTAAAAATCCTTTGGTGTAAGTTAACTCCTCTTCAAGTTTAGCTAACTCAGCTTCAATATCAATCAGCATATCAGCTACCATATAATATTCATTAGATTTTACACGGAAAGAAAAGGCTTTGTCTACAGCAGATGTTGTGTAATAAATGTTGGATATATTTCCGAGTTTTGAAATTAAGCCATCAAAAGTTTTTGAGAAAGATGCCTTGTTAATGACGTGAAGCTCAACAGCTGTTTTAAAGGGAATTTGCTTTTGTTTGCGCAAATTTCTTATACCAGTAACAACTTCGGCAGCAAAGTCGAAACCATCTAAAATAGTAGAATCATAAGAAACTTTTTCTGGCCAAGTCGAAACAATTAAAGCTTCATTTGGGCTACGGTCTTTTAAAAAATGCCAGATTTCTTCTGTCAGGAAAGGCATAAATGGATGCAACACTTTTAGATTAAGCTCCAATAATTCAACTACACGGTGATGCGTTTGTTTATCAATTGGTGCGCCATAAGATGGCTTGATCATCTCCAACAACCAAGAACAAAAATCGTCCCACACAAACTTATAAATAGCCATAAGAGCATCACTTAGACGGTATTTACTAAAATGATCTTCAATTTCCGACAATACTTTTTGAAATTTTGAAGTGTACCAATCTAAAGCAATTGAAGCATACTCCGGTTGTTCAATATCGGCAACTTCCCATCCGTTGATAAGTCGGAACGCGTTCCAAATTTTATTACCAAAGCCTTTACCTTGTTGACATAGAGCTTCATCAAACAGCAAATCATTCCCAGCTGCAGAACTCAACAACAGTCCAACGCGTACCCCGTCGGCTCCATATTGCTCAATGAGCCAAAGTGCATCAGGTGAATTTCCTAAAGACTTACTCATTTTTTGGCGTTGTTTGTCGCGAACTAACCCTGTCAAATATACATTTTCAAAAGGTTTTTCTTCTTTGAACTCAAAGCCTGCAACTATCATTCTGGCGACCCAAAAGAATAAAATATCTGGTCCAGTAACAAGATCATTAGTAGGGTAGTAATAATTAAATTCAGCATTATCTGGATTTCTAATACCATCAAAAACTGAAATTGGCCAAAGCCATGACGAAAACCAAGTATCTAAAACATCTGAATCTTGTCTTAAGTCTTTGACGCTAAGTGATCTGTTATTTGATTTTTTCTGTGCCAATTTTAAAGCCTCCACTACAGTAGAAGCAACTACAAAATCGTCTTTACCATCGCCATAATAGTAGGCTGGAATTTGTTGACCCCAAAATAATTGGCGGGATATATTCCAATCACGGATGTTTTCCATCCAATGACGATAGGTATTATTGAATTTTTTTGGAAATAATTTTACCGTACTATCCTTTAATACGGCGTCTAAGGCAGGTTTTGCCAAATCTTCCATTTTGAGAAACCATTGGTCAGAAAGACGAGGTTCAATAACAACTTTGGTGCGTTCTGAAGTACCAACTTTGTGCATATGTGGTTCTGTTTTTACCAGAAACCCTTTGTCTTTTAATTCTTCAACAATTTCTTTACGAACTACAAACCGATCTTTCCCTTCGTAATGCAGTCCATAACTATTGAGTGTTGCATCTGCATTAAAAACATCAATAACCTCCAATTGGTGCTTGTCCCCCAATACCTTGTCATTTTCATCATGTGCAGGGGTAACTTTTAAACAACCTGTTCCAAACTCCATATCAACATATTCATCCTCGATAATTGGAATGACTCTATTACACAAGGGAACAATTGCTTTTTTACCTTTTAAATGAGAAAAACGCTCATCGTTTGGATTGATACATATTGCTGAATCACCCAAAATAGTTTCTGGTCTTGTTGTGGCAATTGTGAGGCGTTCATTGCTTCCTTCGATTGCATATTCCAAGTAATATAAACTACCTTGACGTTCTTCGTATATAACTTCCTCATCAGATAGTGTTGTCTGTGCTTGAGGATCCCAATTCACCATTCTAAAACCTCTATAAATCAACCCTTTATTGTACAAATCAATAAATACAGAAATGACCGATTCGCTCATTTCATCATCCATGGTGAATTTTGTACGGTCCCAATCGCATGAACAGCCCAATTTCTTAAGCTGATTTAAAATTACACCACCATACTGATTGGTCCAGTCCCAAGCATGGCTCATAAATTCTTCTCGTGTCAAATCGTTCTTATCAATACCTTGTTCCTTCAGCTTGGCCACCACTTTAGCCTCAGTTGCTATTGAGGCATGGTCAGTACCAGGGACCCAACAAGCGTTTTTTCCTTGAAGGCGTGCACGTCTAATCAAAACATCTTGGATAGTATTGTTGAGCATATGCCCCATATGCAAAATACCAGTTACATTTGGGGGAGGAATTACAATGGTGTAAGGGGTTCTGTTATCTGGCTTTGAATGAAAATATTGGTTCTTCATCCAATAGTCATACCACTTTTGTTCTACCTTTGTTGCATCATATTTTGATAGAATACTCATATTCTTGGAACAATTTTTGTTATAAAGTATACAAAAGTACTCATATTTTGGGTTCTTTAAAATTAAATAAACTAGAATTATAGGTGTACAATTTTTGATTTTCTAAAAAAGTCGTTAAATTTACATGTAAACTTAAATTACTCTGCCATGAAAAAAATATTAACACTAATGCTCCTTAGTTTATTTCTTCTAAATACTAACGCGCAAGAGCGTACTGCAAAAATTGAATTTGAATCTACTGTAATTGATTACGGGACTATTGAAAAAGGATCCGATGGAGTTCGCGTTTTCAAATTTACTAATACTGGAAACGCACCACTTATTGTATCAAAGGTTAAATCTAGCTGTGGTTGTACAGTTCCAAAAAAACCAGAAAAGCCTATTTTGCCTGGTGAAGAGGGCGAAATTCAAGTGAAGTATGACACAAACAGAGTCAATCCGATCCGAAAAACAATTACCGTTACTTCTAATGCTGACACCCCTACTGTGGCACTCAAAATAAAAGGTACTGTTATCGACCCGGCCAAAACCAGCCCATTAGAACCTACAAACAAAAGTGTTGTTGAAAAATAATACGATATTAAGCCAAAAAAAAGCATCTTTATAAGATGCTTTTTTTTGATTCATTTACTAAAGATATAGAATTATATTTGTACTTTGAATTACAATAGAAATTGATATGCCAAAAATTTCAATCAAAGGAATACAAATGCCGGAGTCACCAATACGCAAATTGGTCCCCTATGCAGAGCAAGCAAAAACTAAGGGCACATTGGTGTATCACCTCAACATAGGACAACCTGATATTAATACCCCGCAAATAGCACTTGATGCAGTAAAAAATAATTGTCTTAATGTAGTGGCGTACAGTCGCTCGGAAGGCTCAGAGCAATACCGAAAAAAATTAGCGGGTTACTACAAAAAACACAATATTCAAGTTGAAGCCCAAGAGATTACAGTAACTACTGGTGGAAGTGAAGCATTGCTATTTACCATGGGAAGTATTATGGATCCTGGTGACGAAGTGATTATCCCTGAACCCTTTTATGCTAATTATAACGGCTTTTCAGTAGCTCAAGGAGTTAATGTAATACCTGTTGTCTCTGATATTGATGCAAATTTTGCGCTCCCCACTATTAAAGATTTTGAAAGCTTAATTACGCCTAAAACCAAAGCTATTCTTATTTGTAATCCTGGAAATCCAACAGGCTATTTGTACAGCAGAGAAGAAATTATTCAACTCAAGGAGTTAGTTATAAAACACGATTTGTTTTTGATCGCTGATGAAGTGTACAGAGAATTCACCTACGACGGCCTCCAACACCATTCCATTATGGAAATTGATGGGCTACAAGACCACGCCATAATGATCGATTCTGTGTCTAAACGATACAGCATGTGCGGGGCTAGGATAGGATGTATTGTTACAAGAAACAAAAGAGTCACCGATGCAGCACTAAAGTTTGCTCAAGCACGCTTATCGCCTCCGACATTTGCACTTATAGCAAGCGAAGCAGCACTTGATACTCCCGAATCATATTTTGAAGAAGTCAAAAAAGAATATGCAGAACGACGCAATATATTAATTCAAGAGCTCAAAAAAATTAATGGTGTAAAAGTAGCTAATCCCAAAGGAGCTTTTTACTGTATTGTAGAGCTTCCTGTAAAAGATACGGACAAATTTGCACAATGGATGTTAGAAGAATTTCGTGTCAATAATGAAACGATTATGATTGCACCTGCAGCAGGCTTTTACGCCACAGAAGGACTGGGGCATAATCAGGTGCGCATAGCTTATGTCCTTAAAAAAGAAGATTTAATAGCCTCGGTAAATATTCTAAAAAAAGGATTAGAAGCTTTTAAAACTACAGAATGATTCAACAGCATGTTTCTTTAAAACCTTATAATACTTTTGGCATCAATGTCAACGCTGAATCTTTTGCTTCTGTAAAAACTCTAGAAGAATTAACGACCACACTAAAGACCAAACCCTCAAAAATATTAATCATCGGTGGGGGAAGTAATATTCTATTAACTGAAAATTTTGAAGGGCTAGTGCTTCATATCGATCTAAAAGGCATAGAAGTTTGTGAAAAACAAAACGAAACTACTATCGTAAAAGTCTCTGCGGGCGAAAACTGGCACGACTTTGTCTTGTGGTCCTTAAAACAAAACTTAGGTGGAATAGAGAATTTATCCCTAATTCCAGGAAATGTTGGTACAGCTCCGATTCAAAATATTGGAGCCTATGGAGTAGAACTGAAAGACACTTTTGTTTGCTGCGAAGCATTAAATCTTAAGACACTAGAGCTAGAAATATTTTCAAAAGAAGAATGTAATTTTGGGTACAGAAATTCTATTTTTAAATCAGAACATAAAGGAAAATACATTATCACCTCAGTAACTTTTGAATTGACCCACACTAAGCACCAACTAAAAACAACTTATGGTGCTATTTCCAATGAATTGTTAGCAAATGGAGTAACTAACCCAAGTATCCAGGACATTTCAAAAGCAGTAATTGCCATTAGAAAATCCAAACTTCCAGATCCAAAAAAACTTGGAAATTGTGGTAGTTTTTTTAAAAATCCAATTGTACCAAAAGTACATTTTGAGCAATTATTAACACAGTTTCCAAATATGCCACACTATCCTGTTTCATCAAATGAAGTAAAAATACCAGCAGCTTGGCTCATTGAAACTGCAGGATTTAAAGGTAAAACCTTCAAAAATTATGGTGTTCATAAGCATCAGGCTCTAGTACTTGTCAATTATGGTGGCGCTTCAGGTCGAGATATCTTGAGTTTATCACAACTCATTCAAAAAACCATCAATTCTATTTTTGGGATAGCACTCGAAGCAGAGGTCAATGTATTGTGAGGAGTAAAGATTATAATGGAAAAAAAGCCACTAATCGCAGTTTTTACTGGCTTTACACACTATACCTGCTACAATAGCTCCAGCTATGGGTGCTAACCAAAATAGCCAAAGTTGTGCAGAAAAGTCAGCACCTGCAAAAATAGCTTGACCTGTAGAGCGTGCTGGATTAACCGAAGTATTTGAGATCGGAATACTTATCAAGTGAATAAGGGTAAGAGCAAAACCAATGGCCATTGGCGCAAACTTTTGGTAAGCTTTTTCAGTTGTACTGCCTAAAATTATAATTAGAAAAAATGCTGTTAAAACAAATTCTGAAATTAAAACAGAGCTCAAAGAGTAGCCCCCAGGTGACAAATCACCATAGCCATTAGCAGCAAAAGTCCCTATAGATTCAAAGTCAGATTTACCCGTAAGTATTAAAAAGAGAACTGAAGCTGCAACGAGAGCACCTAAGGTTTGGGACACAATATATCCAAAAAGGTTTTTAGGGTTAAAACGACCAGCAGCCCAAAGACCAAAAGAAACAGCAGGATTGAAATGTGCGCCTGAGATATGTCCCACGGCGTATGCCATGGTAAGGGCGGTCATTCCGAAGGCAAATGAAACCCCTACAAAGCCAATACCTGATTCAGAGAATTTAGCAGCAAAAATAGCACTCCCACAACCACCAAAAACTAACCAAAATGTACCAAAAAATTCTGCATAAAGCTTTTTCATAAATATTATGTTCAAACACTCCAATTATTTAGACACAGATTTACACAAAAAGTCACCTTTTTTTTTTAAATTTTAATTTTATTTTAATTGTATCTTTATATAAATCTATTGCTTTAAAATGAAACTACTTTTGATTACACTATTACTTTTAGGCCTAGGAATTGCAGGGATTTCCATTAAGTTATGGGCCAAAAAAGACGGTAAATTTGCCGGTACTTGTGCTAGCCAAAATCCAATGCTAAACAACGAAGGTGAGGCTTGTGGGTTTTGTGGTAAAACCCCTGATGAATTTGGCGACTGCGACAAAAGCGAAAAAAAATAACCCCAAAAAATGCCCTTGACCGTTCTTCTTTACATCTTCATGACGGTAACTATTTTAGAAATTTCCTATTTCTGCTTTGCAGTATATAGCATCCGCAGTATGCCCTTGCAGCTAAAAAAATCAAATACTGCAATTTCCTTAATACTATATACAAAGAATCAGGCTGAATTAGTAAAAACACAACTGCCTGTTTTTCTAAAACAAAAACATAAAAATTTTGAAATTGTATTAATTAACAATGCCTCTTCAGATGATACACTAGAAATCATGAAGTATTTTCAAAACGAAAACTCAAAAATAAAGGTGATCGATGTCAAAAATATTGAAGCTTTTTGGGGCAGTAAAAAATACGCACTGACTTTAGCCATAAAAGCTGCCTCACACGAGCGCTTAGTTATAAGCTCCATTGATCATGAACCCAACTCTACGGCATGGCTTCAGCATATAGCCGTAGTGTTTAAAGAAAAATCTTTCATAATCGGATTGAGAAAATACACTTCTAAAAATACCTTATTTTATCGATTTTTTAATTTTATGGAACTTGTTCAAAGCTGTACTCTGAGTAAAATGGGGATAGTATACGGAGGAACTTCAGCAAATGTGAGTTATACTAAAACACTTTTTTACAGTGCTAGTGGATTTGCAAAACACATGCAACTTCCCTTTGGAGAAACCAAATTATTTGCCAATGAAGTCTCAAAATTATCAAATACGGCAATTTGTTTGCAACACGACAGCGGAGTGACGCAATTACACAAACCCAAGTTTTGGACATGGTTGAAAGAACAAGTTGAAGAGGACTTAATTTTACGGCACAGCAGGAAACTCGTACTGCTAAGCAGTAGGTTTCTTTTTTTATGTCGTCTAGTATTTTACATCCTAGCTGTAGTTTTGATGATTATTAGTGAGTCTGAGGCAAAACCCTTAATTATAATATTTCTCAGTGGCCGTTTTGCAATTCAATACATTTGCTACGGAATCATAGCCAATAAATTAAAAGAATTAAAGTTAATCATAGCACTACCATTTCTTGATCTTTGGTCTCTTATTTTACAATTTGTTATATTTATATCAGGATTTAAGTCAAAACAACCGCATTGGAATTAAACGAAGCGATTATAAAAGCCAAAGAAAATAATCAAATTGCTTTCAACTTTTTGTTGGAAACTTTTTGGAATGATGTTTTCGGCTTTTTAGTAAAGCGCACCCAAAACGAGAACGATGCAGAGGACATTACAATTGAAACATTTTTTAAAGCTTTCGATAAAATCAATTCTTTTGACTCTAAATTTAAATTCAAAACTTGGCTAATAACTATAGCTAAAAACACCCATTTAGATAGCATTCGAAAACAAAAAAATACGCTCAGTAACCAAACAACTGAAGAGGATGAAAAACGCGTCTATTGGATTCCCGATCAAGCTCCATCTGTAGAAGATAAACTTATCAATGAGCAAAATTTGGCTGAACTGCTAAAGGACATCAAAAAATTAAAGCCTCATCACCAAGAAATTATTCAACTGCGGTATTTTCAGGAATTATCTTATCTAGAAATCGCAAAGAAAATTGATGCCCCTGTAAATAATGTCAAAATAAAGCTTCTAAGAGCTAAAAAACTATTGGCTTGGATTATTCGTTCAAAAAATGACTAAATTTTTACAAAAACTTGGGCCTGGATTATTGTTTGCTGGGGCTGCAATTGGAGTGTCACATCTTGTCCAGTCGACTAAAGCAGGTGCAAATTTTGGTTTCGGGCTCCTGTGGGCGCTTTTGCTAATTAACCTCATCAAATATCCTTTTTTTCAGTTTGGCCCTCGCTATGCTGCAGCTACTGGAGAAAGCTTACTCGAGGGCTACAATAAGCTGGGAAAAGGGGTGCTAAAGGCCTATGCCTTGTTGACCGTTGCTACCATGTTTACCATACAAACAGCAGTGACTATTGTTACTGCAGGGATAGCTTCCACTCTATTTGGTTCTGAAATTAGTATGGAAATATGGTCTGTTATTATATTATCCGTTTGTTTTTTTCTTTTGTTAGTTGGTAAATATTCCTTGCTAGATAAAATGATGAAAGTCATCATTATCATTTTGAGTTTGAGTACCCTATTTGCGGTAGCCGCAGCATTTATTAATTCCACAAATGAACACGACTGGACACAAATAGTCCCATCAACAGATATAGAACTAATTTTTCTTATTGCCTTCATGGGCTGGATGCCTGCGCCATTAGATGTTTCTATTTGGCACTCTCTATGGGCGATTCAAAAGAAAAAACAAGAGCATAACTTTAATTCAAAAACAGCATCATTAGATTTCAATATAGGCTATCTCGGAACTATTGTATTGGGGATTGGATTTCTAATGCTTGGGGGCCTAGTAATGCACGGATCAGGAAAATCATTTAGTGCAAATGGGGGAGAATTTTCGCTACAGCTGATTGAAATGTATACAAAAAATCTTGGAGAATGGTCTTACATTATCATAGGTGTCGCAGCACTAACCACCATGTTCAGCACAACACTAACAACTCTTGATGCTTCGCCTCGTGCCATGAACAAAACACTCGAACTAATTTTAGACAAACCACTAAACAATGGCTACACAGTTTGGTTGATTGTTTTGATAATAGGAACCATTTCTATTTTCTTCTTCTTTTTATCGGAAATGGGTAGCTTGATAAAAATAGCTACAATATTGTCGTTTTTAACAGCACCTTTTTATGCACTTATGAATTATATTCTCATATGCAGTAAGCATACGCCTCAGTCGTTTCGACCGTCAAAAATCATGCATTTTTTGAGTATTTCAGGAATTCTCTTTTTAATTGGATTTAACATTTGGTATCTCAGTATTTTGTGATTTTTTTAGGGAATACTTTGTATCTTTGTAGCACAAATCAAACTGATGTCTACAGACGCACTTATAAAACCACAAGAACGACAAGCCAAACCGAAATGGTTGCGTGTAAAATTACCAACAGGCAAAAAGTATACAGAGCTTCGAGGACTTGTTGACAAATACAATCTTAACACCATTTGTACGTCTGGGAGTTGCCCCAATATGGGCGAATGTTGGGGTGAGGGTACCGCTACATTTATGATCCTTGGCAACATATGTACGCGTTCCTGTGGCTTTTGCGGGGTGAAAACTGGACGACCTGAATCAGTGGATTGGGATGAACCCGAAAAAGTAGCGCGGTCTATCAAAATCATGGGAATCAAACACGCCGTTCTGACTAGCGTTGACCGCGATGATTTAAAAGACATGGGCAGTATCATGTGGGCCGAAATGGTAAAAGCCGTTCGTCGTATGAACCCAAATACCACCCTTGAGACACTAATTCCTGACTTTCAAGGAATTGAAAAACACATCGACCGCATTATTAATGTAGCCCCAGAAGTTGTCTCGCACAATATGGAAACAGTAAGACGACTCACAAGAGCGGTACGCATACAAGCAAAATACGATCAAAGCTTAGAAGTTTTGAATTACCTAAAAAAGCAAGGGCAACGTCGTACCAAGACCGGTATCATGCTTGGACTAGGTGAAACTCGCGAAGAAGTTATTGAAACGCTTCATGACCTTAAAAAGGCAAATGTTGATGTCGTTACCATTGGTCAATACCTACAACCAAGTAAAAAGCACCTCCCTGTGAAAGAGTTCATCACGCCAGATCAATTCAAAGAATATGAAAAAATTGGCTTGGATTTAGGATTCAGACACGTTGAAAGTAGCGCACTGGTCCGCTCTTCGTATAAAGCACAAAAACATATAAATTAAATGGTTCGCGTTGGTATCAACGGATTTGGACGCATCGGTAGGCGCGTCTTTCGCTTGATCCTCGAGCAAGAGGACATTCAAGTGGTTGCTTTAAATGATTTGGCAGATACCAAAACACTGACACATTTACTAAAATACGATAGTGTCCATGGAAAACTCAATGCTCGAATTGACAAAAATGAAACCCATATTGAGGTCAATAACGCGTCTATACCTCTGACAAATCACAACCATCCAAAATACATCGACTGGGCAGCACACAAAGTAGATGTTGTGGTCGAAGCTACTGGAAAATTTAAAACCAAAGACATCTTAAAGTACCATATTAAAAAT
Source organism: Bacteroidota bacterium (assembly GCA_027593245.1). Lineage (GTDB taxonomy): Bacteria > Bacteroidota > Bacteroidia > Flavobacteriales > Flavobacteriaceae > UBA3537. The sequence continues at coordinate 20,955 of JAQCJC010000001.1, forward strand.
GGTGCCCGAAAAGTAATTTTGAGTGTTCCTCCTGTAGATAGTGACATTAAAACCATTGTGCTGGGCGTGAATGAACACACCATTACCAAAGAAGACCAGATACTATCTAATGCCTCTTGTACCACCAATAATGCTGCACCAATGCTCGCAATCATTAATGACTTATGTGGAATCGACCAAGCCTACATAACCACAGTGCATTCCTATACCACCGATCAAAGTCTGCACGATCAACCTCATCAAGATTTGAGAAGAGCTCGTGCAGCAGGTCAATCCATAGTCCCAACTACTACTGGAGCTGCCAAAGCATTAACTAAAATATTTCCTGAACTTGCTCATACCATAGGAGGTTGTGGAATTCGTGTCCCCGTCATCAATGGATCTTTAACTGATATTACCTTTAATGTCAAGAAAGAAACTTCTGTTGAAGCAATTAATGAGGCCTTCAAAAACGCAGCTCAAACAAAATTCAAAGGCTTTTTGGAATACACCACAGATCCTATTGTTTCGATTGACGTTATTGGCAATACACACTCTTGTGTTTTTGATGCACAAATGACTTCGGTATTGGGGAAAATGGTCAAAATCATTGGTTGGTACGACAACGAAACGGGATATTCTTCACGAATCATTGACCTTATTAAAGCATTAAATTAGGGCATGTCTATATACGCCTTTACTAAGTGTTCGAAGCTGTCTTGCTTATCAATTTTTGTAGTTATGGGTAAATAATACAAAGCATCATGATTGAGTATTTTTAATCTTGAAAAATCCTTTTCAGTTGTTAAAACTAAAGACTTAGAACTAATTTTATTTAACTCTTGCGTTGAAAACTCATGGTGATCTGCATATTCAAGATGTTCAAACTTATGACCTAAACTTTCCAAATATTTCACCAAAGGTGCCGCATTGGCGATTCCGCTAACCAAAGTATATTTCTTATGTTCAACCGATTTAAGAGCTTTTATTTCAGTTAAAGAATAGATATTATTCTCATAAACAATAGAACTAAAAAATAATTGTTGCCCAACACTTAGCGCCAATCGTTTTCTTATGATTTCTTTTTCTTGTTCTGTGACATCGACAGGGCATTTTGTAACTACAATAATTTGGGCACGCTGTACCCCACTTCGCTGTTCGCGCAAGCCCCCAGAAGGTAAAACCACATCATCACAGTACAAATCATCATAAGCGGTCAGCAAAATGGATAAGCCAGCAGAAACCTTTCGGTGCTGAAAAGCATCGTCGAGTAAAATCACTTCGGGCGGATTATCGAGCGCTAATAAAGTTTCTATTCCACGCTGGCGATTGGCATCGACAGCAACAGTGATTTTTGGAAATTTCTGAGCAATTTGAAAGGGCTCGTCCCCAATAGATTTCGCTGATGATAAAGCATCTGCCAAAACAAACCTTTTGGATTGACGCCCATAACCACGGCTCAAAACAGCAACTTTATAATTGGACTGAAGTAGTGATATCAATAATTCTATGGTAGGTGTTTTTCCCGTACCCCCCACAGACAAATTTCCTACACAGATGACTGGCAACGGATATGACTTGGATTTCAAAACACCTAAATCGTACCCCCTATTACGAAGATAAACAACGCTATAATAGAGTACATTGAATGGAAATAATATTTTTCTTAAAAGCTTCATCACAACGAAAGTAATTATTTTATCTTTGAAGTTAAACAAAATCTTATGATAGTTCAAGACATCATCAAACAACTGGAGGACCTTGCCCCTTTGGCCTATGCCGAAGAATTTGACAATGTTGGTCTTTTGGTCGGACACAAGGATATGGAAATCTCTGGGGTTTTGATTACTCTGGACACCCTTCCCGAAGTTGTGGATGAAGCCATTGCTACAAACTGCAATCTTATTGTGAGCTTTCATCCCATTATATTTAAAGGGTTAAAATCCATCACTGGAAAAACCTATGTAGAACGCGTGGTACAAAAAGCCATAAAACACGATATTGCCATCTTTGCCATACACACTGCATTGGATAATTCTTTTGAAGGGGTAAATGCTGAAATTTGTAAACGATTGAACTTAATAAATAAATCCATTTTGATGCCGCAATCGGGAACCGTCAAAAAGCTTACAACATTTGTACCCAACACAGATGCCGAGATGGTACGAACTGCTCTTTTTAAAGCTGGCGGTGGCGCTCTTGGAAATTATGAACATTGCAGCTTTAACAGCCAAGGTATTGGAACATTCGAAGGAAATTCAGAGGCACGACCTGCCATCGGAAAACCAAATGAATTGAAAAGTGTAGAAGAAACAAGAATAGACATCGTATATGCAAAACATTTGGAATCTAGTATTTTGAATGCTTTATTTCAAGCCCACCCCTACGAAGAAGTGGCCCATGAACTATTTACATTAGAAAACAAAAATCATCACATTGGTATGGGAATGATTGGAGAGCTACAAGATCCCATGAGCGAAACCGATTTTCTGACTTTTGTAAAACAAACAATGAAATGTGAAATCATAAGACACTCCAAACAGCTTGAACATCCTATAAAAAAAGTAGCTGTTTTGGGTGGGTCTGGAAGTTTTGCTATTAGTGCAGCCAAAGCGGCAGGTGCAGATGCTTTTGTGACTGCAGATCTGAAATACCACGACTTTTTTAGGGCTGAAAATCAAATCTTACTGATAGATATTGGGCATTATGAAAGCGAACACTACACAAAAAACCTTTTAACGAGCTATCTTAAGAAAAAAATTCCTAATTTTGCAGTCCTTTTATCAAAGACAAATACAAACCCGGTAAAGTATAAATAAACATGGCTAAAAAGAAAGAGCTAACTGTTGAAGAACGATTAAGAGCATTGTACGATTTGCAACTTATTGACTCTAGAGTGGATGAAATACGTAATGTTCGAGGAGAACTCCCTCTGGAAGTACGTGATTTGGAGGACGAAGTTGAAGGTTTCAAATTGAGACTTCAAAAACTAGAAGAAAGCCTAACCGATATAGACAATCAAATCAAGGCGAAGAAAAACTTAATTGAAGAAGCGAAAGTACTCATCAAAAAATACAACGAACAACAAAAAAATGTTCGTAACAATAGAGAATTTAACTCCTTGGCAAAAGAAGTTGAGTTCCAAGAATTAGAAATTCAATTGGCCGAAAAACACATTAATGAGTTCAAGGCACAAATTGAACAAAAAAAGGAAGTGATTGAAGGCACCAAAGAACGCTTGAAAGAACGCGAAGACCACCTCAAGCACAAAAAAGGCGATTTAGATGCTATTCTTGCTGAAACCGAAAAAGAAGAAAAAGTTCTTCTTGAAAAATCTGAGGAATACAAAACTAAAATTGAAGAACGTTTGGCCAAGGCGTACACTAAAATTCGCACCAACGTAAAGAATGGTTTAGCAGTTGTACCCATTGAAAGAGGCGCTTCTGGAGGATCGTATTTTACCATCCCGCCACAGGTGCAAGTCGAGATTACTTCGCGCAAAAAAATAATCACAGACGAGCACAGCGGCCGTATTTTGGTAGATGCCGAACTGGCCGAAGAACAAAAAGTAAAAATGGAAAAGTTATTTTCTACTATGTAATAAATAACCCTACACTTACTAAAAACCCTCAACTAACGTGAGGGTTTTTTTTGTACTGTACCTGATTAAGTCGTTATTAGGACCTTTTAATTTAACATAAAGCGAAATATCAGAACCTTGATATACAGTAGTTGTGCAAAAACGGTAGCAATACCCTTGCTTATGCCTCTACTAGCTCCTGTGACAATTGCGGTTTTTCCATCTAATAATTTCATCTACTTTGTGTTGGTTTTTTTAATTTGTACAAAGACAGGTAATCCTCTATTATTTTCAATTTAACTATTAATAAAAAGATATTTTCTTGCTCTGATTCCGATTCTGAGCCTCAATTTTTAAATGGAATTTTGACTGGCGAGTTTACTGAAATAACACCTGAAAATAATAGAACAACTTTGATTTTTAGTTCTAATAGTAATCAATTACAAGAAAGAAGAATAACTGATGGAGAAAATCCTATCAGTAGGACTTTCTCTATAAGATTACTTGATAATGGAATGATAGAATTGAGTAGTAATGAAGCGGACGAAGAATTTCCAAGAATTTTTCATTACGAAATAATCAACGATGATAGATTTGAAATAGGAAATATTAATCAAAATGACCCTGAAAATACGATTATGACTTTTCAACGCAACTAAAACACTATTGCTAACACAGTATATAAAAAATAGATTTCTATGCGAACACCAATAATTTATCCTAAGAGTATTCCATTTTAACCAAAATTTCACAGAATACCACAAATGGTTGCTTAATTTTACACCAAATATATGCACCATGAAAAATACCTTAATCCTCCTACCCCTATTGTTTTGCGCCTCCATAAGTTGTCAAAATACCAATACACAAAACGCCAAACAACAAGCGGTCATCAACGCTACACCTATTGAAGTTTCACAAGAAAACGGCATTGCAAAGGCGTATTTTGCAAGTGGATGTTTTTGGTGTGTCGAGGCCGTTTACGAAAGTGTACACGGAGTTCAAGAAGCCATTAGTGGCTATGCGGGCGGCTTTACAAACAACCCCACCTACGAACTCAGCAACACTGGCCGCACCGGCCATGCCGAAGCTGTGGAAGTACTGTACGATCCGACTGTGGTCTCGTTTTCAAGCTTGGTCGATGTGTATTTTGGTTCTCAAAATGTAGCGCAAGTCAACGGTCAAGGTCCGGATAGAGGATCGCAATACCGCTCTATTATTTTTTATCAAAACGAGGAACAAAAAACTATAATACAGAAAAAGATAGCCGCCATCGCAAAAACTCAAAAAGTGACTGTAGCAGCAGAAGTGTATCCCTTTCAAAAGTTTTGGAAAGCAGAAGCGTACCACCAAAATTATGAACGTTTACACCCCAATAATCCTTATGTACGTAATGTATCCATCCCTAGACTAAAGCGTTTTCAAGCTAAATTCCCTCAACTTTTAAAACAAAACCACTAGTGTTCACAGGTGGACTTAATTTTATAATCGGCGAAAAATAGCTACATTTGAGTACATCCAAAAAGATACACTTGATTGCATTTGAACCACATCTTGAATTCGCGTTAAACTTAGACCGTAACGATCCGCTCGCTAAGTACAGAACTGCATTCCACATCCCACAAGATGAACATGGAAACGATTGGTTGTATTTTACGGGAAATTCTCTGGGACTTCAACCCAAAACCACCAAATCGGCCATCGAGCAAGAGTTAGAAGATTGGGCCAATTTGGGTGTCGAAGGCCATTTTGAAGCTAAAAATCCGTGGATGCCTTACCACGAATATTTAACAGAAAGTATGGCCAAAATCATGGGCGCAAAACCCTTGGAAGTTGTGGTCATGAACACCCTGTCCACCAACCTTCATTTGTTGATGGTTTCCTTCTATAATCCCACAAAAAAAAGACATAAAATCCTTATTGAAAGTGACGCCTTCCCCTCCGATCGCTACGCCGTTCAAACCCAATTGGCGTTTCATGGATATGACCCCAATGAAGATCTTATTGAATGGACGCCTCAAACAGGTGAAAAATTATTGCACATTGAGGATTTGGAACAAATTCTTGAAACGCAAGGCGAGGAAATTGCTCTCTTGCTTATTGGTGGGGTTAATTATTATACAGGGCAATATTTAGACCTCAAAAAAATTACTGATTTGGGCCATGCCAAAGGATGCAAAGTTGGGATTGATTTGGCGCATGGTGCCGGTAATATCCAACCCGAGTTGCACGATTCAGGGGTAGATTTTGCCGCATGGTGTACCTATAAATACTTAAATTCTGGCCCTGGAAGTTTAGGGGCAATATTTGTTCATGAACGTTATGCACACGATAAAAATTTGAAGCGTTTTGCCGGATGGTGGAGTCAAAATACAGCCACGCGTTTTGATATGCGGCAACCCTTGGACATCACTCCTGGCGCCGAAGGATGGCAACTCAGCAATCCGCCAATTCTTTCTATGGCGGCCATCAAATCGTCCTTAGATTTATTTAACGAGGTAGGGATGAATGCTTTGCGCCAAAAATCAATTAAACTCACCAGCTACTTAGAATACCTCATCAGTGGATTAAACCATCAAGACATCAAAATCATCACGCCTAGCGACCCCAACCAACGTGGGTGTCAATTGTCTATTCAAGTGAAAAATGCAAACAAAAATCTTCACAAAAAACTAACCGATCAACATGTGATTACCGATTGGAGAGAGCCCGATGTGATCCGTTGTGCACCAGTCCCATTTTACAACTCTTTTGAAGATGTGTTTCGGATGGTAGAAATTTTAAAAACTCTTTTGCCATGAACAACGAAGAAAATATACTCATCATAGGAGCTGGTCTTTGCGGTTCGCTTTTGGCCTTACGACTGGGACAACGGGGCTACAATGTCCGTGTGATGGAATTGCGCCCAGACCTTCGTAAAGTAGACCTCAGCGCTGGACGTTCAATAAATTTAGCATTTTCAAATCGTGGGCTAAAAGCCATTAAAATGGTGGGGTTGGAAGACAAAGTAAACAAACTCTGCATTCCCATGCATGGTCGTATGCTACACGATAAAAAAGGCAGCACAAAACTTTCTCATTACAGTGGTCGAAAAGACGAATACATCAATTCAATTTCTAGAGAATTACTCACCGCTTTGCTTATCGATGAAGCTGAAGCATTGAATAATGTAAGCATTGAATTTGATGTCAAATGCAATGAAGTTGATTTTGAGCAAAATGTAGCTAATTTCACAAACACAATCAACCAGAAAACCTTTGAGTGTAGCGCTGACCTCATATTTGGAACAGATGGTGCAGGTTCAGCGCTTAGAAAAAGTTACTTCTCCGACCGTAAATTTTTATTCAGCTTTTCTCAAAATTTTCTCACTCACGGATATAAAGAACTGACAATACCACCAACCAAAGATGGCGGATTCAAAACGTTTGAAAATGCACTTCACATTTGGCCAAGAGGTGAATTTATGATCATTGCACTTCCAAATTTAGATGGGAGTTTTACAGTCACTTTATTTTTGGCTTACGATTCGGGAACTTATAATTTCAACAATTTAACGACTAAAGAAAAAGTTGTTGAGTTTTTTAATAAAGAATTTCCTGATGCCGTAGAACTAATGCCCAATTTGGCCACAGAATTTTTTGAGAATCCAACAGCACCACTAGGTACAATCAAATGTTACCCATGGCAATTCAAAGGGAAAAATATGCTGTTAGGTGATGCCGCACACGCCATTGTGCCCTTTTATGGCCAAGGCATGAATGCGTCTTTTGAAGATGTTGTAGAGCTTGATGCATTTTTGGACGCACACACAGGAGACTGGGAAAAAACCTTCAATGCATTTCAACAAAAAAGAAAAACCGATACTGATGGTATAGCCGATTTGGCTATTGATAATTTTCACGAAATGAAAGATCATGTAGCCAATCCTCTTTTTCAGAAAAAACGAGCATTAGAAATGGCTTTAGAAACAGAATTACCAAATGATTATTTTTCAAAATATTCGTTAGTAACATTTTGCGAACATATTGGTTATCATGAAGCTATGACTCGTGGCCGTGCACAAGATAAAGCCATTTTAAACATGTTAGATGACAATGAAATTGATCAAAAAATTCCAATTGATGAACTTCATAAGAAAATAAAAAAAGAAACCAATTCCATTTTGGAAGATGATAAAGTTGCAAAAACTTTACATCATTAAATACTACTTTGATTATGAGTAAAACAGTCACACCAAGAGGCGCATACCCACACACAAAACGTGTAGGTGATTTTATTTTTGTTTCGGGAACAAGTTCAAGACGACCAGACAACTCGATTGCAGGTGTAGAAATCATAGACGCCATGGGAACTAAAAAATTAGATGCTAAAGTACAAACACGAGAAGTGCTTCAAAACATAGATAAAAATTTAGCAAAAGAAGGGGCTTCATTGGCCGATGTGGTTGATGTCACCTCATTTTTGGTCAATATGAATGATTTTGCAGATTACAACAAAGCCTATGCAGAATTTTTTAATCCTGAAAATGGCCCTACACGTACTACGGTAGCGGTACACCAACTTCCCCACCCCGATTTGGTGGTAGAGATAAAAGTAGTAGCGTATAAAAAACAAGAATAATGACCATAAAAAATTACATCAATGGAGCTTATTGCATGCCGTCAAGTCAAGATTGGCTAGATGTAATTAACCCCAGTATAGGTGAAATTTATGGTAAACTTCCAAACTCTAACCGTGAAGATGTCCAACTTGCATATGAAGCGGCCAAAAAAGCATTTCCAAAGTGGTCTAAAACAAGTGTAGAAAAACGAAGTGCGATTTTAGCCAAAATTGCGGATTTAATTGAAGACAATTTAGAAGTTCTAGCCAAAGCTGAAAGCATGGATAATGGTAAGCCAATTTCGCTTGCTAAAGCTGTAGATATTCCTAGAGCTGCAACTAATTTTAGATTTTTTAGTCAAGCAATTACTCAATTTTATAGTGAAAGCCATGAACAAATTGCGGCAAAATCAATCAATTTCACGCTTAGGCAACCAATCGGAGTTGTGGGTTGTATATCGCCTTGGAATTTACCTCTCTATTTATTCACTTGGAAAATAGCACCTGCCTTGGCTGCTGGAAATTGTGTGCTAGCTAAACCTAGTGAAGTTACACCCTACACAGCATTTTTATTGGCAGAACTCTGTAGTAAAGCTGGACTCCCAAAGGGTGTGCTAAACATCGTAAATGGACTAGGTTCAAGTACCGGACAAGCAATTGTGGAACATCCTAACATCAAAGCTATTTCGTTTACGGGTGGAACCAAAACCGGCGCAGACATAGCACGAACGGCCGCACCATTGTTTAAAAAATTATCTTTAGAATTAGGGGGGAAAAACCCTAGCATTATTTTCGATGATTGTGACTACGATAAGATGCTCGCCACAACTGTAAAATCAGCTTTTGCAAACCAAGGACAAATCTGTCTATGTGGAAGTCGAATATTTGTAGAAGCAAGTATATATGAGCAATTCAAAACCGATTTCGTTAAAAAAGTCAAACAATTAAAAGTTGGCCTATCTTCCAAAAAAGATAGTGATTTAGGCGCTTTAGTTTCAGAAAATCATCTTAAAAAAGTATTGAATTACGTTGAAAAAGCAAAGCAGGAAAAAATGAATATTTTGTATGGGGGTGAAAAGCTTTCTATAGAAAATGGAAAAAACGGATATTATATGCAACCTACCATAATTGAGGTACCTTCCAACGATTGCATATTGAATCAAGAAGAAATTTTTGGTCCGATAGTTACACTAATGCCCTTTGAAAATGATAAAGAAGCATTGGCACTAGCTAACACTACTTCTTATGGGCTATCGGCTACAATATGGACCAATAATTTGAAGCGAAGCTTACACTTTTCTGAGCATTTAGAAACTGGCATTGTGTGGGTAAATACATGGATGCAACGCGATTTGCGCACTCCATTTGGTGGTCAAAAAAATTCTGGTGTTGGTCGTGAAGGCGGTTTTGAGGTGTTGCGCTTTTTTACTGAAGCCAAAAATATATGTATTAACTATGAATAAGGTTTTATGGAATTAAATTTAAAAAATAAATCAGCACTTGTATGTGGAAGCACCCAAGGTATAGGACGAGCTGCGGCTATGGCCTTAGCGCGTGAAGGAACAAGAATTACACTTGTGGCTAGAAATGAAGAAAGACTTAAAAAAGTACTCTCTGAGTTGCCAAAATCAGCTAAGCATGATTATATAGTAGCTGATTTTTCAGACCCCCAACAACTTAAATCAAAGGTGTTTGAATATTTGGCTACAAATTCAGGGTTCCACATCTTGATAAATAACACTGGAGGGCCAAGAAGTGGCGCCATCATAGAAGCTAATTTAGAGGAATTTGAATCGGCTTTTACACAACACCTCAAATGCAATCACGTCTTGGCGCAACTGCTGGTGCCTTTTATGAAATCTGAGCAATACGGCCGTATCATCAATGTGATTTCAACTTCTGTAAAAGAACCCATTGAAGGCCTTGGCGTGAGCAATACAATCAGAAATGCCGTTGGGAATTGGAGTAAAACTTTATCTTTTGAATTGGGTGCATTTGGTATAACTGTGAATAATGTTTTACCTGGATTTACGGAAACGGAACGTTTGAACGAAATTATTAATATCAAGGCCAATAAAGCAGGAGTTTCATTTGAAGAAATGGAAGAAGTCATGAAAACATACACGCCAGCAAAACGCTTTGCAAAACCGGAAGAAACAGCTAATACCGTAGTGTTTTTGGCTAGTGAGGCTGCAAGCTATGTTAATGGTGTTAATATTCCTGTTGATGGTGGACGAACAAAATCTTTGTAACTTTAGAAAATAAAACACCACATAATAATGAGTAAAATTGTATCACCACTGAATTTTAAAGCTTGGATTGAAGAAAACCGAGCCCTACTAAAACCACCTGTTGGCAATAAATGTATTTGGAAAGATGGCGAATTTATTGTCATGGTTGTCGGAGGTCCAAACAACAGAAAAGATTATCATTACAACGAAACACCTGAGTTTTTCTATCAAGTTGAAGGCGACATAATTTTAAAAATAATAGATAAAGGTATAGCTAAAGATGTACATATTAAGGAAGGGGATATATATTTGTTACCTGCAAAAGTTCCACACTCTCCACAACGCGGAGCCAATACTGTTGGCCTTGTGATTGAATACCCCAGAGCCAAAGACATGGAAGACGCTTTGGAATGGTACTGCGCGTCTTGTCATCATCAATTGTATAGAGAACCTTTTACGCTAAAAAATATTGAAACTGATATGCCAGCTATTTTTAAGCGGTTTTATTCGGATGAAGAAAAATGTACTTGTGAAAAGTGTGGTGCAAAAATGGAAGCTCCAAATAACGTATAAACCATAAACATGAAACGAAAACTGCGCATCAACGGCCATTCACATCTTCTTCCTTATCCGGAAGAAATCCCTCAGTTTATGAAAGACAAGGAGATATTTTGGGTAGATGATGAGCGGAGATATATGCTTCAAAAAGGATGGAGCCGACCTGTTACACATTCTAGTTTTTTTCTTGACGAAAAACTAGAATGGATGGAAGACAATAAAATTGATCATGCCGTAGTGTTGAATCTTTCTCAGTTGTATGGCAATGGTTTGCGTCTTGAAATGATGAAAAAAGCCTTGCGGTTTCAAAATGATTTTAATGCAAAAATTCAACAAAACCACGCCTCAAAATTTACTTGTGGCTTTGTTATACACCCTGGATTTATTCAAGGTGCGCTATGGGAAATAGAACGCTGTGTTGAAGAACTGGGCCTTAATGTTCTGTGTTTACCCACTCACTTCATGGATAGTATTGGGCAATGGCGAAGTGTTTTTGATCAAGAAAACGATGCTATTTTTGAATTGGCAAATAAATACAATTTAGCCATAGAAATTCATCCTTATGACGGAGATAAAATGATCAAACTCGAAAATACCTCCTGGCGGTTTCATTTGATTTGGATGTTGGCACAATGTGGAGATGCCTATCATTTCTACACTCTCAATGGTATGCAAGAACGCTTTCCAAACATAAGAACATGTTTTGCTCACGGTGGTCAAATGGCGCAAATGAATCTCGGAAGACGTATTCAAGGGTTTGATGGACGCCCTGACTTGTTTGACGGAAAAACACATCCACGTAAAGCTGTAGGTCATCCAAATATATATTTTGACACCCTTGTACACGATACCGATTCTTTTAATTTGATGTTAAAACGACAGGGTAGCAATCAAATTATTATGGGACTAGATGATCCATATCCACTTGGCGAAATGGAAAGCGAGGCACAGTCATCCTATCCGGGAAAACTATTAGATTTAGCCAAAGAACGCGATATTATTGATCAAAATCAATATGACGATATATGGGAGGATAATGTATTGCGCTGGCTATTTGGAAATGACCAAAAGAAAATAAATGATTTAATACAAAAAATTTTAGGCTAATGCACTTCATTCCTGAAGCGCTGGACCGGTATGTTGTTCAGCATTCTGAAGACGAACCAAAACTTCTTCAAGCACTCACTAGAGAAACCTATCAAAAGATCTTGCAACCACGTATGCTCAGCGGGCATTATCAAGGACGTGTGTTAAGTACGCTTTCGAAGTTAATCAAACCTAAAACAATTTTAGAATTAGGAACGTTTACTGGATATTCTGCATTGTGTCTGGCTGAAGGATTGCAGGAAAATGGAGTATTGCATACAATTGATGTCAATGAAGAATTAGTAAACTTCCAAAGAAAATATTTTGATTTGTCTAAATATGGAAGTCAAATCCATCAACACCTAGGCCCTGCTTTAGAAATAATTCCAAATTTAAACACTAAGTTTGATTTGGTCTTTATAGATGCGGATAAACCAAATTACATCAACTATTTTCATGAAATCATAGAAAAATTAAATCCAGGAGGAGTGCTCCTTTCGGACAATGTGCTGTGGAGTGGAAAAGTTATCGAGCCTTTAAATGAAAATGATCAGTCTACAAAAATTGTTCTCGAATACAACCAGCTTCTTAAGGACGATGAACGCTTAGAAACAGTACTGCTGCCTATCCGCGATGGGCTCACTGTGAGCATAAAAAAATAAATTATAACTTTCGCCGGACAGAGCCTGTCAAGTCTTCAATCTCGTCTTTTACCTTATTGATTTCGTCATTGACTTCTTTGGTAAGGTTAGCATCCAATCCTTGCTTTTCAGCACTGCGTTGTATTTCACCCTTGATATCGTTAGTAGCGTTTTTTAACGTACGCATCCCCTTGCCCATACCCTTTGCTAAATCGGGAATTTTATCAGCCCCAAAAACCATAATCACTATAAAAAGGATGAAAACAATTTCGGTACTGCTTATAAAAAGTGGTAAAGAATAAATCATATGACAAATATAGAAAGTATTCCTCTAATTATCAGCTAAATTATTGGTCTTAAATTCGATTAACTTTTCTTGCAAATACTGAAGAATTTCTACATCACTTCTGTTGGTACAACGCAATTGGAAGTTCTCGTCATCTGAGCAAAAGAAATAAAATTCTGCGTGTAATTCTTCTGCCAGATCTTCTTGTTTAAAAAGTTTGGGGCCCACAACTTCTTTTATGTAGGTCAAAATATTCTTTTCCTTTTCGAACTTTGCAACGCGTTTGAGTTTTTTGGTACGCCCAGTGACTTTGTTCAAAAATTTATTAAAATTAAACATGACAAATGGAAAGCCCAAATACACCATTTTACCGTTATCAGCTTCATAAACACGGCTTTCTGCTTGTGTTTTTCTAACACCTGTATAACCTGGGATTCCCAAATCATAGAAATCCAAAGGGCGTTCTGCGTCAGAGTTCCCTATATCAGAGTTTAAATCACCTGTAAGAATTTTTCCAATGGTAACCTCATCGAGCTCCGTTACAGAATCATCTAAATAAACTTTTATAAAATTTTGATCGATCATTGATGCACTTACGACTATGAATTTTGGGGTATATTGTATGGACGAAAAATACAATGAATCTGAAGCTTTAGCCTCAATGACAAACTCCCCTTTCGTATTGGTTGTGGCATAACGATAGGCCGATTTGTTAATTACATGAATCCCTTCAACGTTACCGTCAGCAACAACAATGCCTGATAAATCATGCGTTTGCCCCCAATTTAGAATTGAAAAAAATAAAAATGATATTATAATTTCTATGCGGTAAAATGCCAAACCAATTCTTATTATTTTACATAAATTTACAAAAGATAAAAATGTGAGCCAATAAAATCATTAAAATGAAAAAACTTCTCATTGCCAGTACATCCACACTTCACGGAAGTGGGTATTTAGACTATCTTTTAGATGAGTTGATTCATTTCTTTAAATCTACAAAGACCATCGTTTTTATTCCTTATGCCCGCCCAGGTGGATTAAGTCACGAAGAGTACACTAAAATTGTTCAAAAAGCGTTCCGGAAAATACAAAAAAATATAATTGGTCTTCACGAATTTGAAGATCCGAAACAGGCTATTAACCAAGCTGAGGGTATTTTTGTCGGAGGTGGGAATAGTTATGTGTTGGTTGATCAACTCTATAAAATTGATCTACTCGATACTCTAAAAGTGGCCTTAGATTCCGGAACTCCGTATCTCGGAACAAGCGCGGGTAGTAATATTTGCGGTATCTCGATGGGCACTTCCAACGATATGCCTATTGTGCATCCACAAAGCTTTGAAACTTTGGGCGTGCTTCCTTTTAATATTAATCCACACTACTTAGATCCAAATCCCGATAGTAAACATATGGGCGAAACAAGAGAAACTAGGATTAAAGAATTTCATTGCTACAATAAACAAGCTGTGATTGGACTAAGAGAGGGAAGCTTTTTAAGTGTTCAAGGAAAGCAAATTACTCTAAAAGGTGCTTTAAATGCCCGTATTTTTGAACAAAACAAAACTCCATACGAAATTGAACCCGATTCTGATCTTAGCGATTTACGATAAACATTAAATAGATTTTAAATAGTGGAAGCCCAACTTTTTGAAACCTTGTCTTGAATAAAAATCCTGTGATAAACTATTCTCAATATAGGTATTAAGCTCAATTGTTTCGCACCCTTTTTTCTTTACATAGGTTTGAATCCACTCCATCAGCTTTGTTCCAATTCCTTGATTTCTAATTGCGTTATCAACACAGACATGATCCACCTCTACACTCCTGCCAGAATAATGACGGGTGCAAAACCACATCCCAGCTACAGCAATCAGCTGTTGATCAACATAAACCCCTACACACTCATAATTTTGAGTAGTCATTTCTTTAAAGCGCTGCAAAAGAACCGCATCTGAAAAATTGTCTTTAGCCATTATTTTGACCAAAGGAATAACTGTAGATATCTGATCGGCAGGTATAATTTTAAATTCCATTTTTAATATTTTACAACCCTAAAATACAACAAAATTATTTGAATTATGAAGCTAAATAAAGGACGATATAATCCGAAAAACAGCTTTATAAAAAATGAAATCTTCTTATCTTTGCAGCATAACCAACAGACATGAATAAAAAAGTAATTTTAATGATTTTGGATGGTTGGGGAACTTCACCCGACCCAAAAGTATCCGCCATTGATCACGCAAAAACACCATTTATTGATGGGCTATACACTAATTATGCACATGCTAGTCTGAGAACTGACGGCCTTCATGTTGGTCTCCCAGAAGGACAAATGGGCAATAGTGAAGTTGGGCATATGAATCTTGGAGCAGGCCGTATCGTGTATCAAGATTTAGCTAAAATCAATTTAGCTGTATCCAACAAAACTTTAGGCGATGAAAGTGTGCTAAAGCAAGCTATCGCTTATGCAAAAACCAAAAACAAACCCATTCATTTGCTCGGACTCTTGAGCGATGGCGGTGTGCATTCACATATAAATCACTTATTTGGACTACTTGACACTTTAGAGGAAAATGATATTGACAAAGCGTATGTACATGCTTTTACAGATGGAAGAGATGTAGATCCAAAATCAGGATTTGGTTTTGTTACCGAATTAGAATCACGGCTGGAAGGATCTCCTATTCAACTTGCCTCAGTAATGGGACGATACTACGCGATGGATCGAGACATGCGTTGGGAGCGTACAAAATTGGCTTTCGATGCTCTGGTCCATGGTAATGGAGAATTCTCAAAAGATTTGACAAAAAGCATTAAGAACAGCTATGAAGAAGATGTTACGGATGAGTTTCTAAAACCAATAATCGCAACAAACCAGAACAATGAAGCAGTTGCCAAAATAGAAGAAGGTGATGTTGTATTATTTTTTAATTTTAGAACAGATCGCGGGCGGCAGCTGACAGAGGCGTTGAGCCAGAAAAACTTCCATGAATATAATATGCATGCTTTAGATTTGAAGTATGTTACCATGACAAATTATGACGATAACTTCAAAAATATTGATGTTATTTTTAATAAAGAAAATCTACATAATACCTTAGGTGAAGTCCTTGAGGCTCATGGAAAAACACAATTACGTATAGCCGAAACAGAAAAATATCCACATGTTACTTTTTTCTTTTCTGGGGGAAGAGAAACACCCTTTAATGGCGAACAGCGCATATTAAAAAACTCACCAAAAGTACCTACTTACGACCTCAAACCAGAAATGAGTGCCTTCGAATTACGCGATGCACTCATACCTGTCTTAGAAAAAGAAGAAACAGATTTTATCTGCCTTAACTTTGCCAATGGAGATATGGTTGGACACACCGGTGTGATGGACGCTGCTGTAAAGGCTTGTGAAGCGGTAGATCAATGCGTAAAAGATGTTGTGAATAGCGCTTTGGAACACAATTATACAACACTTTTAATTGCTGACCACGGTAATTGTGAAACTATGATAAATCCCGATGGCTCTCCTAATACAGCACATACAACAAACCCAGTCCCTATCATCCTTATTGACAAGGATTTAAAACAAATCGAGGATGGTATTCTGGGGGATATGGCCCCAACAATATTAAAGCTAATTGGCATTACCCCTCCCGATGTAATGACTCAAAAATCTCTGCTTTAAATCTAGCTAAATTTAAGAATCAAACTAAAGTTTTTGAGTATCTTTGTGCTTTGAAATGAAGACGCTTAATTTAAAAACTGCTGAAGAAATTGAACTCATTCGCGAGAGTGCGCTTATCGTGTCCAAAACCCTCGGGATGCTCGCTAAAGAAGTTCAACCTGGAGTTACTACACTTCAACTCGATAATCTAGCAGAAACATTTATAAGAGACCATGGAGCCATTCCTGGTTTTTTAGGTCTTTATGATTTTCCAAATACATTATGTGTAAGCCCTAACGAACAAGTAGTTCACGGAATTCCAAATAACACACCTCTAAAAGAAGGTGACATTATTTCTATAGATTGTGGCGCCCTAAAAAATGATTTTTATGGTGATCATGCCTACACTTTTCCCGTTGGTGAAATAGCAACGGAAATACAAAAACTTTTAGAAGTCACAAAAGCATCACTTTATGAAGGGATTAAGGCCTTCAAAAAAAATAACCGTGTTGGTGATGTGGGTTACGCTATCCAAAATTATTGTGAGTCGTACGGCTATGGAGTTGTTAGAGAATTAGTAGGCCATGGATTGGGGCGCGTTATGCACGAAGAGCCTGAAATGCCTAATTACGGTAAACGTGGGCGCGGAAAAAAATTTGCTGACGGAATGGTTGTGGCTATAGAACCAATGATCAATATGGGTACCCAACGCATCAAACACCACAGCGACGGTTGGACCATCACTACTCGAGACAATAGACCTAGCGCACACTTCGAACACAACATAGCCATGGTTGATGGAAAACCAGAACTACTGTCTACATTTGCTTATATTAATGAAGCCCTTGGAATAGAAACTGAAGAAGAGCTAGAATTTAAAAGATAATTTTTAATTAAATATTTTATGACACCTATTCAAAAAATAGAACATGAACTTATAGATTTGAAAACACAGATTAATAAGCATCCACTCTACAAAACGCTCGAAACCATTGAGGATGTAAAAACATTTATGGAAATTCATGTATTCGCTGTTTGGGATTTTATGTCTTTGTTAAAAGCACTTCAAAATTTGTTGACCAATACTAGTATACCATGGACACCAAAGGGCCAAGGGGAAGCAGCGCGATTCATCAATGAAATTGTAATGGGGGAAGAAAGTGATGTAAATGAATCAGGTGAGGTTAAAAGCCATTATGAAATGTACATCGATGCGATGGATCAGATTCAGGTTAATACTTCAAAAATAAAAGCCTTTATAACCTCCATAGAAAATGGCGATTCAATTGAAATAGCCCTAGAAAAGCACAAAATTGAAAGAGCTATTTCTGACTTTATAAAATTTACCTTTGAAGTTATTAATAGCGGAAAAGCACACCGAATAGCTTCGGCCTTTACTTTTGGCCGTGAGGATGTAATTCCTGATATGTTTTTTGAAATTATTCAGCAATCAAAAACAGATAAAGAGGATAATCGATACAGTAAGTTGTTGTATTATTTGAATCGCCATATAGAAATTGACGGAGATGAACATGGTCCTATTTCACTAAAAATGGTTGAAACTCTTTGTGGAAGTGATGAGCAAAAATGGAGTGAAGCACTTGAAGTTGCAAAAATGGCCCTTCAGCAACGTATATCGCTTTGGGACTTCATCCAGAAAACTATTCTGCCTACAAAACAAATAGCGGTAATGCAATAGCAATTAAAACCCATTAAAAGATTTAAAAGCTAATTCTTTGTTTTCATCCTCAAAGATTATATAAACTCTTAATTCGGGATGTACACTCAAAAATCCTGAAAAGTCTTCAACTTTCATGGTTTGAAGAGCAGTAGCATAAGCATCGGCAATAATACAGCTTTTGGCTATAACGGAGACACTCAGGATATTGGTTCGGCTTGGATAACCTGATTCTGTATCAATGATATGCGTGTACTTTCGTCCATTTTCATCAATTTTATATTTGCGGTATGTACCCGATGTTGCCATGGCCTCATTGTTAAGGACAACAGTATCAATATAGGGAACCTCACTTTCTAAATTTGGATTTTGAACACCTATTTTCCATGGTGCTGTTTTGATGGAATTTATACCACCACATATAATTTCGCCTCCAATTTCCACCAAAAAATTATCAACACCATTGCGTTTTAAAAAATTGGCTATTCGATCTACGCCGTACCCCTTAGCAATAGCATTAAAATCAATTTTAGTAGCTTCGGGCTTATTGATGTTTAAACCATCAATTGATACTTTATCTAAACCAACAGATTGCATCAATGCTTTTATTTTCAAACTATCGAGTTGTTCTACTTTCCCTTCAGGACCAAAATCCCATGCATTTACTACGGCTCCAATAGTGGGGTCAAATCGGCCATTTGTTGTCTTATGAATAAGCTTTGAGGTTTGGAATACGGTTTTAAACTGAGAATCAATTTTTGTCGATTTATTACTATTCACTTTTGAAATAATTGAATTCGGAATGTAGGTTGACATTGATTGATTGATGTCCCTAAAAATTAAATCAAACTCAGATTGAAAATTACGTGTACTGTCATAAATAATACTGTATGTAGTGCCAAAAACAGCACCAGAGTTACGCTGCTGTTTGACTTTATCTTGGCAAGAGACTATAACTAATAAGAATAAAAAAACTGCGTTTCTCATTGATTTAAAATTAATTCATATGCGCCTCTATAACCTGAATCCCATTGTACTCAATCAAGTATTCTTTGTCTAAATAGATAGGTAAATCTTCGCCTTCAGGATTACCAACAGCTACCCCAGCATACAATACTTTCGCATCTTTATCAAAAGCATGCTTTTTAAAGGTCTCCATCCAAACTACGTCGTAATTATTTGGGTTTTCTGGCAATTTAACAACCCGAACAATGACAAAGAAATACTGATTATTTTTATCAATACAGACAAACTGTGGATGCTTTTTTAGTTTGCTATTAATCGCAACAAATTCAAAACCTCTAGATTCTAAATCTTTGCCAACATGGTTCATACCCAAGTTGTGTAATTCTTGCTTAGAAAGTGCTTTTGACATGGTACAAAAATACAAAAAGCTCAACATAAGTGTTGAGCTTTTTTCGTTAATAGAACGATAAAATTTTAACCTCCAAAATCATCAAATCGGATGTGTTCATCTGGAATTCCAAAATCTTCACCCATTTTTTGAACAGCTTTATTCATTAATGGGGGGCCACAGAAGTAGAGTTCGATATCTTCTGGTGTTTCATGATGATTCAAGTAGTTGTCAATTACACAGTTGTGAATAAACCCAACAAAACCATCACCAGGTGCATCGATATTTTCTTTGACTTTCCAATTGTCCTCTTCCATTGGTTCAGAAAGAGCAAGGTAGAATTTGAAATTCGAAAATTCGTTTTCTAATTGTTGGAAATGATCTAAGTAAAATAATTCTCTTTTAGATCGACCACCATACCAATATGTTACTTTACGACCCGTTTTTAACGTTTTGAATAAGTGGTAAAGGTGAGAGCGCATTGGTGCCATTCCTGCTCCACCACCAACATACAGCATTTCTGACTCACTCTCATTGATGAAGAATTCACCATAAGGTCCAGAGATGGTAACTTTATCACCAGGTTTTTGAGCAAAAATATAAGACGATGCAACTCCAGGATTAACATCCATCCATCCATTTTTAGAACGATCCCATGGCGGAGTAGCAATACGAACATTCAGCATTATTTCTCGACCTTCTGCTGGGTAAGAAGCCATAGAATATGCACGCTCTACAGTTTCGTTATTTTTCATTTTTAAGGGCCATAATCCGAACTTATCCCATTCGGTTTGGAATTTTTTGGGATCGTCGTGTTCTTCTGGATGCGCAGTTATATCCATTACTTCAAAATCGATCTCGCACGGTGGAATTTCAATTTGAATATATCCTCCAGCTTTATACCCCATATCTTCAGGGATTTCAACAACAAATTCCTTAATAAAAGAGGCAACATTGTAGTTTCGTACTACAGTGGCTTCCCATTTCTTTATTCCAAAAACCTCTTCTGGTATGGTGATTTCCATATCTTGCTTCACCTTAACCTGACAAGACAAACGTGCGCCGTGTTTCAACTCTTTTCTGGAAAAGTGAGGAGTTTCTGTAGGTAATGCTTCTCCACCACCAGACAAAACATGGCATTCGCACTGTATGCAAGTACCTCCACCTCCACAAGCAGATGGTAAAAATATTTTTTGGTTTCCGAGTGTAGACAATAAAGTCCCCCCTGAAGATACTTCAATTTCTCTTTCACCATTGATTAGAATCTTAACAGGTCCCGAGGGTGATAGCTTTTGCTTTACAAAAAGAAGCACACTGATAAGAAGTAAAGAAATCACTAAGAATGCTACAACAGTAGCGATAACGGTTCCAGAGGTTCCAGCTAAAATAATCATTTTAATTTTCGGATTTAGTATTGTTAACAATTTCATTTTCCTGTTCTAAAACAGGTTTTACTTCGACGTTCTCGACCTTTTCAGCTGATTCAGCTGGAGCTTCATCACCACCAGTCAACATGCCGCCAAAACTAAGAAAACCAATACCCATCAAACCAGTTACAATAAAGGTAATTCCCAAACCTCTCAAAGGGGCAGGAACATTTGAGTATCTAATTTTTTCACGTATTGAAGCTATGGCCAAAATAGCTAAAAACCAACCAATACCTGATGATATACCATAATTAACAGCCAAACCAAATGTTTCGATTTCACGCGATTGCATAAATAGTGATCCGCCCAAAATAGCACAGTTTACTGCAATAAGTGGTAAAAATATTCCTAAAGAGTTGTATAATGAAGGTGAAAATTTCTCAACAATAATCTCAACCAACTGAACCATTGTAGCAATAGTAGCAATAAACATAATGAAGGATAAGAACCCTAAGTCGTAGTCTGCGAATTCTTCCCCTAACCAAGATAGTGCTCCAGGCTGCAATAAATACTGATCAAGCAACCAGTTTAGTGGAACAGTTATAGCGAGTACAAAAATAACTGCAGCTCCTAATCCCACAGCCGTAGCTACCTTTTTTGAAACAGCTAAATAAGAGCACATGCCCAGGAAAACTGCAAACACCATATTATCAATAAAAATTGATTTAAAAAATAATTCGATGTGTTCTATCATTGTAGTTTAGTTTAAATTCTATTAAAAATTAATCTTCAATTAATGCTTCATTTCTACTGCGCTGTACCCAAATTATAAGGCCGACGATGATAAGGGCCATTGGAGGCATCAGCATAAAACCATTATTTTCATATCCTGTAGAATATAGTCCTGTTTTTTCAATAGGATCACCCAGGACAGGAACTCCAAATAAAGTTCCGGAACCTAAAAGCTCTCTAAAAAACCCAACAATCAAAAGAATAACAGCATAACCAAAAGCATTTCCGATGCCATCTAAAAAAGCTTTCCAGGGACCATTACCGAGTGCAAAAGCCTCAAATCGGCCCATGATAATACAATTGGTGATGATTAACCCTACAAATACAGATAATGTTTTGCTCAGCTCATATGCAAACGCTTTAAGAACCTGGTCCACAATAATTACCAGTGAAGCTACAACAATAAGTTGAACAATAATTCTGATTTTTGAAGGGATAATATTTCGAATTAATGAGATTACAACATTACCAATACCTAGCACAAACAGAACAGCTATTCCCATCACTAATGATGCTTTAAGCTCTGCAGTAATAGCTAAAGCTGAGCAAATACCTAATACTTGAATAGTAATTGGGTTGTTGTCCGTTAAAGGATCCGTGATCAACTTAGCATCTTTTTTAGAAAGTAGTCCCATGGTTTAGTTGTATTGATTTTTTAAGTTCTTGAAAAAAGGTAAGTATAATTTCAAATCTGACTTGATCATTGCTGAAACACCGTCCCCTGTAATGGTTGCTCCAGCGAGTGCATCAACCTCGTAATCGTCTTTGATAAGATTTTTAGGATCATTATTCCCTTTAGCAACTGTAATTCCTTTGAATTCTCCAGAAGCAGTAAGTAATTTCTCTCCATTAAAATCATCCATAAAATAACGTTGCTTAATATTAGCTCCAAGTCCAGGAGTTTCCCCCTTGTGGTCAAAATAAGCGCCTTGGATAACCATGTTTTCGTCCATAGCAACGTACCCCCATATTGCGTCCCAAAGGCCTTTCCCTCGGATTGGTGCTATATAATATGTTTGTCCTGCTTTTTGACCAACAAATAAAGGTAAATCTCTTTTTTGCCCATTTTTTGCTTTTGCTTTTTCTTTTTTTACATCAATAAGATAAGCCTCATTGTTTTCTACAGCGTTTCCGCTTTCATCGACAACAAGTTGTTTTGCAATGTATTTAGAAAATTCATCGGCAACCTTATCAGTACCAACAAAAACAATATCGGTCGCACCATTTTCATTGACACCCATTGCATAGAGTATGTTTTGCTGCTTTTCCATGCGCTCATTCTCTACAATATTAGGTTTCAACGACGATGCTGTAAAAGCGAGCATAGATCCAACAACAACTACCATTCCGATGGCAAAAAGTATCGTGTATTTATTACTATCTGTATTATTACTCATAATTATGCTGTTTTGACTTTGACTCGTTTTAAACGTTTCTTGACATTTCCTTGGACTACATAATGGTCAATTGTAGGCGCAAAAACATTCATTAATAATATGGCTAAAAATACGCCCTCCGGATAAGCTGGATTGAAAACACGGATCATAATCGATATAAAACCGATTAAAAAACCATAAATCCATTTTCCTTTGTTGGTTTGTGCCGCGGTCACGGGGTCTGTAGCCATATAAACGGCACCAAAAAGGATACTTCCAATGATAAGATGCTGCCAAAAAGGAACACTCATTAATCCATAAAATTTGCTGTTTGAAGTTATGATTCCCGCATCAACTACACCATTGAAAATTAGACCCATAGCAAGAGCACCAATAATAGTACTTAGGATAATTCGCCAACTTCCTACTTTAGTAAAAATTAGAAAAAGAGCACCAAAAATGATTAATAATTTTGAAGTTTCTCCAATAGAACCAGGTATAAGACCAAAAAACATATCAGCGTAATTGTATACTACATCCTGGCTTTGAGCATAACTCCCTAAAATTGTTTCACCAGAAATAGCGTCAGCAGTGCCAGCACGTTCAACAGCACCATGAACCCAAACTTTATCCCCACTCATCCAGGTCGGATAAGCAAAAAATAAGAAAGCACGAATGGTTAGGGCAGGATTCAAAATGTTCATCCCTGTACCACCAAAAACTTCCTTTCCGATAACAACGCCAAATGCAACAGCTACAGCCAACATCCACAATGGAAGATCAACCGGAACTATCAGTGGTACAAGCATACCTGTTACCAAATAACCCTCTTCAACTTCGTGTCCTTTGATGACAGCAAAGATGAATTCAATGAGCAGGCCGACACCGTAAGAAACCACTACCAATGGCAATACTTTCCAAATCCCAATGACTAAATTGTCCCAAGTCCAAAAGGATGAGCCTAAAAACCCATGTGCAGCATCTATAGTTCCCAAGGCCAAATGATGTTGATAGCCAGCGTTGAACATACCAAAGATAAGGCATGGCACCATAGCCATGATCACCGTATTCATTGTACGCTTCAAATCATCGGCAACCTTGATATGTGTACCGTTGTGCGTAGTTTCATTGGGGAGATACAAAAAAGTATGAATGGCATTAAAAGCAGGTGCCATTTTTTTTCCTTTATATTTTTCTTTAAGATTGTGTAAGTTTGATTTTAAACCCATTTAATTTGTGTTTTTCATTTTTACTTTGAAATGAATAGTTATCCAATTTCTTTAATCATTAAATCTAATCCTTCTCTTATTATCTTTTGGTGTGGTTGCTTAGATACACAAACAAACTCGGTAAGTGCAAAATCTTCAGGTGCAACTTCATACATCCCCAAAGCCTCCATCTCATCAAGATCCTTGTACATACACGCTTTTAAAATTTGCATTGGAAATATATCCAAAGGAAACACCTCTTCATAAGAACCTGTCAATACAAAGGCTCTATGCTCACCATTAGTGTTTGTAGTGAGGTCGTATTTTTTGTTGGGAGTTAACCATGAAAAAGTCAAGGCACGAGAAGTAGAAACTTTATCAAATACTGGTTTGTTCCATCCAAAAAATTCATAGTCATCTCCTTCCGGTATTACCGAAATTACATCACTGTAGTAATCTAAGTAACCATCGGGTTTAATCTCTTTCCCAGACAGTACATTTCCAGAAATAATTCGTGCGTGTGCATCTTTTTGGATTCCTCGATCATAAATCATTGTTGCTATCTCACTTCCTATTCTTGTTGTCAAATAGCGTGGCTGTTCAATTTGTGAGCCTACCAAAGCCACTACGCGCTCGGCGTTAAATTTACCTGTCAATAAAAGCTCACCGATAATAACTAAATCTTGCGGGGTAACGGTCCAAACCGTTTCGCCCTTATTTATTGGATCAATTTTATTGATAAGCGTTCCGACATTTCCCGAAGGATGCGGTCCAGAAATTCTATGTAATGCTATACCCTCTAAATTGGTGAAAGGTGAGTGTGCATCTTTTGAAATCCCTACATGTACTTTCCCTTTTGTCAATTTTGACAAGGCAGTTACCGCAGCCTGTAATTCAGCTTCCTTACCCTTAAGCGTAAAATTATAATCTGCAGCAAGTGGTGCTGTTGCGTGAGCGGAAACAAAAATGGCTTTTGGTTCTCGATTAGGGTCTGCAATTATAGCGTATGGACGCTGTTTGATAAATGGCCAACAGCCCGAGGCAAGCAAAGTAGCCTTAATTTTTTCGGCTTTAGCACTACCCAACTTTAATTTGTCGTGTTTTTGAAAAACCAATGTTTTGTCAGCTTTGATTTTAACCTCCAAAATACGGCGTTTTTCACCACGTGAAATTTCAATAATCTCACCAGAAACAGGTGAGACGAATTTGATATCTTCATTGGATTTATCAAAAAACAAAGTTTCCCCAGCTTTAATCTTTTGTCCCAATTTGACTAATAATTTTGGTGTTATACCGTGGAAGTCTTCAGGTCGAATCGTGTAGAAGTTGCTTTTAATAGCGCTCGTTTTGCTTAGCGCAGCTGCTCCCACTAATTTGATGTCGAGACCTTTTTTAATTCGAATGTCGATTGACATATGTTTTTGGTATTGAAATTTGTATCTAAAAATCGAGCAAATTTACAAATTAAAACTGCATTTGTCACAACAATTAAATGGATTTTTTTGTTAAAATTAGTATTTTATTTAAGCGGCAATTTTTACTTATATTTACTATCAAAATTTTGTTTATGCTCAAATCACATCAAACACTTTTACTTTGTAGTTTTTTGATAAATTTATCGACTTTGTCTTTTGGACAAATCAAAGAAGTAGATCCACCACAAGACATTAAAACCATAACATTTGGCGGACAAAAAGATTATGCGATGCTTCCAATCATAAATCTAAATGAACGCATCTTTTTGGAATTTGATGTACTCAACAATTTGGAGGAAGATTTTTATTATGTCATTGAACACTACGATTACGATTGGACCCCCTCACGTTTGATGAAGGCTGAATACCTCAGCGGAATGGATAATCTCAGAATAATTGATTACGAAAATTCTTTTAATACCTATCAAATTTATTCGCATTACAGACTACAAATTCCAAACCCACAAACGCGTCTAAAAGTTTCAGGCAATTACCTTATAAAGATTTTTGACGAAAATGATGCTTTAGTTTTTAGTCGGAAATTTATGGTTAAAGAAGAACTGGTTGGTGTTGGGGTTCAAGTCAAAAGATCCAGAAATGTAGCGATGATAAATGAAGCTCAATCAATAGATTTTAGCATAAAAGCAAATACCATAAACTTAAACAACCCTGCGCAAACCGTTAAGACTGTTGTTGTGCAAAACAATAATCTAAAAACTGCTATTTACGACTTAAAACCCCAATACGTATTAGGCAACGAATTGGTCTACAGGTACAATGAGGCCTCTTTATTTTGGGGTGGCAATGAGTATCTTTTTTTTGAAAACAAAGAGGTTCGAAGTGCTAACTTAGGGGTGCAATATATTGATTTGCAAGATCTATACCACAGTTATCTTTACACAGATATTGACAGAAGCAGACGAAAATACACCTTCAATCCGGACATCAATGGGGGATTTAAAATCACTGTATTAGATCGTGACGACCCAAGTATTGAAGCCGATTACACTTATGTACATTTCTCTCTGTTAACTAACGAATTTACCAATGAGTCTGTGTATGTTTATGGAGGCTTCAACAACTTCAGTATTAGCGATGAAAACAAGATGATTTACAATACCAAAAAAAATGTTTACGAACTGTCCATGCTTATGAAACAAGGCTTTTACAATTACAAATATGTTGTTGTAGACCAAAACGACACACTTAGCGAGGGCAGCATTAGTGGCAATTTTGATGAAACAGAAAACAATTATAAAGTGATCGTTTATTACAGAGATTTAGGTGCACGCTACGACAAAATTATAGGTCTTGGCGAAGCCAACTCTGTTCAAATCACAAATTAAAAACAACCCCAAGATATGGTACAACAAATCACCAATGGTATAAAAATTTCGGTTCAAACACACTTTGAAGGTACTTTTTACAAAGAAGAGATTATTCATTTTGCTTTTAGCTACGAAGTGAGCATCAGTAATGAACGTCAAAACCCAGTACAATTGCTGTCACGTGTTTGGCACATCAGCGATGCGCTGAATTCTAAAGAAAGCGTTGAAGGAGATGGAGTGGTTGGAGAACAACCAATCATTCAACCCAGCGAATCTTATAGCTACAGTTCGGGTTGCACTCTAAAATCGCCTTTTGGATCAATGAAAGGACTGTATTCTATGGTTGACCTCTTGGACAATAATATGTTTAAAGCAAAAATACCAACCTTTAAACTATGCACAGAATTCGCGCAAAATTAATTAATAATTGTACGTAAAATTCAACCATAAATTGTAATTTTAATGTCTAATTTTTTCACAAAAACACAATACCATGGGAAAAGGATTTTTTAAGGTACCTGTTGCCAAAAACGAAGCTGTTTTATCATATGCACCCGGCTCCACAGAACGCAAAAATGTTTTGAGCGCATACAAGACAATGTACCAATCAAAGCTTGAAGTACCGCTATATATAAATGGTAAACACATAAAGACAGGAGCAACGCAAACGATGAGTCCGCCGCACGACCACCAGCATATTGTTGGCACATACCATACGGCAAATCAAACTCATGTCGAGCAAGCCATTGCTACAGCTTTAGAAGCACGGAAAACATGGGCTAATTTACCTTGGGAGCACCGCGCTGGAATTTTTCTTCGCGCTGCTGAACTCATTGCTGGACCGTATAGAGCAAAGATCAATGCTGCAACTATGATTGCGCAATCCAAAACAGCACACCAAGCTGAAATTGATGCTGCTTGTGAATTTATAGATTTTTTAAGGTTCAATGTGCAGTTTATGACAGAAATTTATGCAGATCAACCCCAAAGTACAAACGATGCTTGGAATCGTATTGAATACCGTCCCTTGGAAGGGTTCACATATGCTGTGACACCATTTAACTTTACTGCCATAGCCGGAAACCTTCCTGCTTGCATGGCACTCATGGGCAATGTTGTGGTTTGGAAACCTAGCGATAGTCAAGTCTATTCAGCCAAGGTTATCATGGATATTTTCAATGAAGCTGGTGTGCCTCCAGGTGTCATCAATGTGGTTTTTGGCGACCCTGTGATGATTACAAATACAGTTTTGTCCAGTCCAGATTTTTCAGGCTTACACTTTACGGGATCTACTTTTGTATTTAAAGAGCTGTGGAAACAAATTGGAACCAATATCCACAACTACAAAACTTACCCAAGAATTGTAGGTGAGACTGGGGGTAAAGATTTTATTATCGCCCACCAATCCGCCTATTCAAAACAAGTTGCAACAGGAATTGTTAGAGGAGCATTTGAATTTCAAGGTCAGAAATGCAGTGCAGCATCTCGGGCATACATCCCTAAAAGTATTTGGCCTGAAGTAAAGTCTTATCTTTTAGAAGACATCGCTTCAATTCAAATGGGTAGTCCAGAGGATTTATCCAACTTTGTTACGGCAGTTATTCATGAGGGCTCTTTTGATAAAATCGCAAGCTATATTGATGCCGCAAAAGAGAGTTCCGAAGTAGACATAATTGCTGGTGGTGGGTACGATAAAAGTAAAGGGTATTTTATTGAACCTACAGTTATTTTGACATCCAACCCAGATTATGAAACGATGAGTACAGAACTCTTTGGTCCTGTCATTACTGTTTATGTTTACAATGACGAGGATTACGTTGAAACACTAAAACTTGTGGATCAAACAAGTGAATATGCGCTTACAGGTGCTATTTTTTCAACCGATCGATATGCCATTGATCAAGCCACTAAAGCTTTAGTAAATGCCGCAGGTAACTTTTATATCAATGATAAACCTACCGGTGCTGTCGTTGGTCAGCAACCTTTTGGTGGTGCCAGAGCGTCTGGAACCAATGACAAAGCGGGCTCTGCACAAAATCTGCTTCGTTGGGTATCTCCACGGATGATAAAAGAAACCTTTGTCTCTCCTAAAGATTACAAATATCCTTTTTTGGACTAAAAAACTTTACTACAAAAAAAACCACTCCGAAAAGAGTGGTTTTTTTTAATAATAAATGTGTCTATAATTCTTCAAATGTTTGGGTATCACCAAAGTCAGCTCCTCTGACGTTTACAGCTGCATTGCTACTGCCGTCAATCACAACGGCAACAACAGACATGTTTTCAGTATTCGCAACGTTTGAAGGAACTGCACCATTAAAATTCACTTGATAAACATTATCTGCAGAATACTCTGATGCTGGGATTTGATCTCCTAACAAGTTAGTTAACGAAGCTCTCAAAACATGGTTGTGTTCAAAGTTGGGGATAACACTTCCACCGCCATAATAACTTGTATAATTTGTTTGATTAAATTCTAAACTATCTTCCAAAACATAAACAACAAGTTTTGCGTTAGAAGCTGAAAATTGCCCTCCAAACTTGACATTCACATCTATATTCATAGTGTTGTCATTTAAAGTAGGGCTTAAAGCTAAACCAACATCTGCTTGACCAGAAGTTAAATTTATAACCTGATTAACATAACTTGGTTCTGGGGAATTCCATTCGGTGGTTCGATTGAGCATCCCTGTGGGATAACCTTCAAGCCCAATTAAATTTTCTAAAGCACCGGCAGAATAATTGTAAGGATCATAGGAACCACTGGAAGGGTTTGTACTTCCTCTATGGATAGCCACCACATACGCATCTGTTGTTTGCTCCTCAACAAGTTCAATGGCATAAGAAATACGAGGACAATAGCCACACCAGGTTCCTGTGTAATCCTCAATTAAAACATTTTGATTAAATTTTGTTGCTGTAGGTAAAACATTGATTTCATAAACAGGTGATGTCAAATCTTCATAAGAGGCTATAAATCCAACAACTCCTTCATTTGAAGTTGTATACGTATTTCCTTCTAATTCATTACCCCCTACCACACTGATTGTTGCTTGATTTGTTAAATTCGCACCATTATTTCCTACAACATTGAATACAACTTCTTCACCATAATAATATGTATCAGAATTCGAGGATAAATTTATGGCCGTTAAAGGAACAGAAACATTAATAACTATGGAGTTGCTTATAATGTTACTATATGCTGCCTTAACAGTAAAGTTTCCTTGCTCTTGAAAGGTATAAGTATTGCCAGAAATCGAACTTCCTGCTATGGAAAAAACACTTTCAGAAGTAACATCTAAACCTAAATTTGTAAAAGCGCTAAAAACCAGAGTATCTCCTAAACCGATAGATGACAAATCAGAGCTAATTGTGACTGAAGACAATACGGGCTCATTGGTTGATGAGCCAATTGATTCATCACTGCCACAAGAAGTCAAAACAAATAGAGCAAAAAAAGGAATTAATAAATAATTTTTCATGAAATATAATTTTTTGACGCAAAGCAAAAATAGTATATTAGTGCCATACTTTTTAAAAAAAACTAAATATTTTCTAAATTATGCTTAAAAAACTTATAATTTTTCTTCTTATAATTGGCTTTTTTTCAGGCGCTCAAGAACTTCCATCAGCAAGCCTAAGAGATTTAGATGGGTCTGTAGTTGAACTAAATAAAATTAGTAAAAAGAATATAACCGTTCTTAGTTTTTGGGCAACATGGTGTGTTCCATGCATCAACGAACTTGATGCTATTGCTGAAGTATACGACGAATGGAAGGACGAAACCGGAGTCAACTTGATAGCAATTGCAACAGATGATACAAGAACAAAAAAACGAATTCGCCCTTTAGTAAATGGAAAAGGTTGGGAATATTTAGTGCTTTATGATGATAATCAAAACTTAAAACGTGCGCTCAACATTACAACACTGCCCCACACTTTGGTGCTAAAAAACAATAAAATCATTCATCGTCGAACGGGGTACACCCCGGGAATTGAAGATGAACTCTTTGAAATTATTAAAGAAAATTCCAATTAACTTAAATTATTTCTTTTGAAAAAAATTATACTATTTTTTATTCTAACGTTAACCTCATCAACAATTCACAGTCAAATCTTCGATGGTCTAAGTATCGGACTTGAAAGTAATTCTGCCTGGTATAATGATGATAAAAAAACTGGAGCATTCAATGACGAAATTAATAACGATAAAGACAAGCATTTAAGGCTAAACAATTACCTTAAATTAGATTACAATTTTCTTTCAAAATTTACGGCTTCAGTCCAAATTGAGTCATATGAACCTTTTGCGCTATTAAACTACTCCCCGAACTTAAAGGGCACAAATTTAGGTACATACTCGCTAACATATAGAACCACAAAAATAAACGCTACTGTCGGCCATTTTTATGAACAGTTTGGAAGTGGGATGATTTTACGAAATTGGGAAGATCGACAACTGGGTATAAATAACGCTTTGTTTGGTGGCAAAATAAACTACAGACTCTTAGATGTTGCTGATTTGACTGCTGTTTATGGTAATCAACGCGTCGGTTATGAAACTTCCGATGGTGTAATATTTGGATTTAATTCTGAATTTGAATTAGATTCTATTTTTGAATGGAATAATACGGCATTGAGCATAGGACTTAGTTATGTAGGGAGAGAACAAAAAGTAAATTTAGATGCACCCAATTTCGAAGCTTTAACAAATGCTTATTCTGGAAGATTGGCTTTTAGCCACGGAAAATTTTACTCTAGTGCAGAGTATGTTTCAAAAAGTAATGACGCAATTGTACAAGCAAATCAAATATCCAATCAATTCATTAAGCCGGGAAGTGGTTTTTTATTTAATGCCGGTTATTCACAAAAAGGACTAGGCATAGATGCAACGTTCAGGCGTTTGGAAAACATGAGTTTTTATTCAGATAGAGAAACCTCAGGAAATGTTTTCTTTGAAAATGTCGTCAACTACACACCAGGACTTACAAAACAACACGATTATCTTTTGACAAATATTTTTGTTTATCAAGCGCAGTCATCTGTATCCTTTCTAGACCCAGGATTATTGAAGGCAGGTGAGATTGGAGGTCAACTGGACTTGTTTTACAATATTAAAAAAGAAACCGTATTAGGAGGGAAATATGGGGCTAAAATTGCTTTCAATGCTTCATATTGGGCTGGTTTAAAAGGAGATTTTGATTATGCAAATCAAGATTATAATACAGAAGCATTCGGATTTGGGGATAAATATTTTTCAGATATAAGTTTAGAAGTCAGAAAAAAATGGAGTTCAAAATGGCGGTCAATCTTTTACTTTGTGAATCAATATTATAATAAAAAATACATTGAAGGTAATTTTGGGGCAAAGCCGATCGTAACAAATATTGGTGTTATTGAGTCTACGCATAAACTAAGGAATGGAAAATCTATTAGAATAGAAGCCCAGAAGTTATGGTCAGATTCAAAAGATCATAATTGGGTTGGAGGAACATTTGAGTTTAATTTTAATTCAAAATTTTCTTTATACATCAACGACATATACAACAGCGGAGATGACTCCTCAACAGACAAAACCCATTATTACAATGCGGGCGGAAGTTTCACCAAGGGAGCTACAAGAGTCGGTCTAAACTATGGAAGACAGCGTGCAGGTTTGCTATGTGTTGGCGGGGTATGTCGATTTGTACCAGAAGCTACTGGGCTAACTGCAAGTGTAACCATGGCGTTTTAAGTAAATGTGAATTGTAAACTAAAGGGGTAAATAAACCACCTTTTTAGTGTCAAAAAATTCTTCTTCAAAAAATGTACTAATCGGATGAATTGTAGCCATGGGATAAGTGGACAGCTCTTCAATAAGATCCCCGCCCTTCAAATACAAAATACCGTTTGGAAGCGGATGGATGTACTTCTTTTTTAGCTTATTTTTTACCCACGGTACAAAACTGGGCATTGTAGTTACAGCACGACTTACAACAAAATCAAAACGACCATTTACCTGATCAGCCCTTAGGTGTTCGGCCGTAATATTTTTTAATTTAAGTGTTTCAGTGACAGCCTTAACAACTTTTATTTTTTTTTGAATACTATCAACCAAATGAAACTGTACTTTCGGGAATAAAATAGCCAAAGGTATACCTGGAAAACCACCGCCTGTACCCACATCAAGAATTTTTGAATTAGGTATAAATTTTACCACATTTGATATGGCTAATGAATGCAAAACATGCTTTAAATAAAGTGATTCAATATCTTTCCTAGAAATAACATTTATTTTTGAATTCCAATCTTCATATATTTCTTGCAATGCTTCAAATTGTTGCTTTTGAACATCCGATAATTGGGGAAAATACTTGATAATTAAATCCATAAAAAAATAAATTTGAGCTAAAATAGTTATAAATCTCTTAAATGTTCAAAACTCATCTTTTGAAATTAATTTATTAACTATCTTTGATTTATTTTAAATTAAATAATATGAAAAGTACTGTTTTAAAATTCTCAAGAAAAGATCCTAAAAAATTTTTCAAAACACTCAACTCAAGAGTAAACTCTTACTTCAAGGAGAATAATTTGAAACGTACGGGCAACTGGCAATTGTGGTTAAAAACTATTGTTATGTTTTGTATCTTTTTAGTTCCTTATTTCCTTATTTTAACTATCGACATGCCTGGCTTGCTTCAAATCCTTTTTACGGTTATTATGGGCATAGGTATGGCTGGGGTTGGTATGAATGTAATGCACGATGGAAATCATGGCTCATTCTCAAATAAGTCTTGGGTAAATAACCTGATGGGGAGTAGTATTTATATTCTTGCTGGAAATGTTTACAACTGGAAAGTACAACACAACGTACTGCACCACACCTATACCAACGTTCACGGACATGATGAAGACCTAGATGCTGGACGCATCCTAAGATTTACAAAACACGATGAATGGAAATGGCATCACAAGTTTCAACAATATTACTCTGTTTTGTTGTATGGCCTTTTAACAATTAATTGGGCAATCACTACTGACTTCATTCAAATGAAACGGTATATGAAAAGAAAACTTGCCTACGGGAAATTGCCTAATCCATTTGTAAATTGGGGAACATTAGTTGTTTCAAAATTCATCTATTTGACGATGTGGATTATCTTACCCATGTTAATTTTAGATTTGGCTTGGTGGAAAATTTTGATTGGTTTTTTTGTAATGCACTATATCGCTGGACTCATTCTTAGTGTTGTCTTTCAACTAGCCCACGTGATGGAGGATGCTGAAATGCCTCTACCAGAAAAAGACGGAAGCATGAAAAATACTTGGGCTATTCACCAGCTAAAAACTACGGTCAATTTCTCCCCTAAAAATAAAATAATAAACTGGTTTACTGGGGGCTTGAATCATCAAGTTGAACATCATATATTTCCGAATATCTCACACATACATTACGGCAAAATAGCGGAGATTGTCAAAAAAACAGCTCAAGAATTTAATTTACCTTACAACGAATACAAAACAACTAGAAAAGCAATTATTGCGCATTTCAATTATTTAAGTTTGATGGGCGAAAATCCAGAATTACAAGCATAAATTAACACAATGAACCAATTACTTTCAGAAAGAATATTGAATATGGCCACTTCAGCAACACTTGCCATGGCCGCAAAAGCACGGGAACTAAAGAGCGAAGGAAAAGACATCATCGGTCTCAGTTTAGGAGAACCGGACTTTAATACACCTGATTTTATAAAAGATGCTGCAAAGCAAGCAATTGATGATAACTTTAATTCGTACACACCAGTGGATGGGTATGCAGAGTTGAAACAAGCCATCATTACAAAGTTCAAACGCGACAACAATCTATCGTACACACCAAGTCAAATTGTAGTGTCAACAGGAGCAAAACAGTGCCTTGCAAATGTAGCTTTAGTTTTACTAAACAAAGGGGACGAAGTTATTTTACCATGCCCTTACTGGGTCAGTTATTCAGATATTGTGAAGCTATCTGAAGGTACCCCTGTGGAAGTAAAGACTTCCATTGAAACTGATTTCAAAATGACAGCTGCTCAACTTGAAGCTGCAATTACGCCCAAAACAAAAATGATTTGGTTCAGTTCGCCATGCAACCCAAGCGGTTCCTTGTACAGTAGAGAGGAATTGAGAGCACTAGCAGATGTACTTAAAAAATATCCTGAAATTTACATTGTCTCTGATGAAATTTACGAGCATATTAATTTTGGAAGTGGCCACGCTAGTATAGCTGAATTTGAAGACATGTACGATAGGACGATTACCGTAAACGGAGTGTCTAAAGCATTTGCGATGACTGGATGGCGGATTGGTTTCTTAGGAGCACCAGAAAAAATTGCACGTGCATGCAACAAAATGCAAGGCCAGATTACTAGTGGGGCAAATTGTATTGCACAAAGAGCCGTCATTACTGCTTTGGAAGCTTCGCCATCTAAAGTACAGTATATGATCGACGAATTTAAGGTACGTCGAGATCTCATACTGAATTTACTTAAGGACATCAATGGTTTTTCATGCAACACGCCCGAAGGTGCATTTTATGTGTTCCCGGATGTTTCGGAATTATTTGGGAAGACCTTTAAAGGCAAGCAAATAAACAACGCAACCGATTTATCTCTTTTCTTACTTGAAGAGGCTCTTGTTGCTACCGTAACCGGAGATGCTTTTGGAAACCCAAATTGTATTAGAATATCTTACGCGGCCTCACAAGAACAAATTGTTGAAGCAATAGAACGAATCAAAAAAGCATTAACAAACTAAGCATTCTTAGTGTTGCTTAAGACTTTTTCCAGAAAAAGGGTGTGAGTAATATAAGAACCGTAAAAAGTTCCAATCGGCCAATCAACATCAGAAAAGAACCCCACCATTTGCCCATTAAAGGCATCTGATTAAAGTTCTGTGCTGGACCAAATTCGCCAAGCGCTGGACCAACGTTGCCCAAGCTAGAAGCAGCTACACCTATTGCAGATTCAAAATCTAACCCTATGAAGGAAAATCCCAGTGCACCTACAATAAAAGAAAGCATGTAGAGCATAAAAAAACCAAGTACATTAAAAACAATCTCCCCAGATATAGACTTTGCGTTATATCGAACAGGTAACACCGCATTGGGGTGAAGCGCTCTTTTAAATTCCAAAAATCCATTTCGAATAAGCACAAGGTGACGTACAACTTTTACGCCACCAGATGTACTTCCTGAAGATCCCCCAAGAAACATCAAGCCAAAGAAAAAGACAACTAAAAAATGAGGCCAAATTGTAAAATCGGCACTAACAAACCCTGTTGTAGTTACTATGGCGACCACTTGAAAAAGCCCATGTCTAAAAGCAGCTTCAATAGCTCCAAAAACCATGGGATAATCAAACGAAGAAGACTCTGAAAATGCTGAATAATAATAGACCACAAATGCGGAAATTACGCTAAAAAGAATTATAAATTTAGCATAAAGTTTAAATTCTTCATCTTTGAAAATTTTTGAAAAATTACCCTTAAATCCAAAATAACTGAGAACGAAATTTGTCCCAGCCAGAAACATAAAAAATACAACAATATATTGTATCATTGGCGAATCGTTCCAATGAGCTAAACTGTCATTTTTTGTTGAAAATCCACCTGTTGAAAGCGTACTCATAGAATGATTTAGCGCATCAAAAAAGGACATTCCTGCAAGCTTCAAAAATAGCGTTTCTGCAGCAGTGTAACCGACATAGATAAGCCATAACCGCTTTGCCGTATCTGTGATTCTAGGGTGGAGTTTATCTGTACTCGGGCCAGGGGCTTCAGCAGCAAACAATTGCATACCACCAATGCCTAATAATGGTAAGATAGCAATCGCCAAAACAATAATACCCATACCCCCTATCCAATGGGTCAGACTTCGCCAAAACAGAACCCCTTTTGGAAGTACTTCAATATCGGTGAGTATACTTGCACCAGTAGTTGTATAGCCTGAAATAGTCTCAAAAAAAGCATTTGTGAAATTCGTAATAGAGCCTGTCAAAATATAAGGCAACGTACCGGAAAGAGCCATTACTACCCAACCAAAAGCAACTACTATATACCCTTGTCTTTTGGTCATTTCCTTAGAATGGTTTTTAGTGAAAATCATAGCTAAAAATCCAATTACTAAAACAGATAATCCGGAGAGCACTAATTGATTTGTAGCTCCATCGCTGTAGATAAAACTCAACAATGCCGCCAATAGCATAAACCCGCCATTAAACAGCAATAAGAGCCCAAAAAAATGAATTATAATTTTATTGTTTTGTTTCATTAGAATGCTTAGAAGAAAAGATGCTCTACCTTGCTAATTGCCTCAGGCAGACAACAGACTACAACACGGTCTCCAGGTTCAATTTTAAAATCTCCTAAAGCAATGATTCCTGATTCATTCCTTATTACCCCGCCAATGATTGCTGCTCTAGGAAAATCAACCTCTTTGATAAATTGATAACATATTTTTGATGTTGGCTTCACAACGAACTCCAATAATTCGGCTTCCATATTTGTAAGCTTAGTCATTGCTACTACTTCACCTTTTCGTACATATCTAAAAATACTGTTGGCTGCAAGCAATTTTTTATTGATTAGAGTATCTACTCCAATGGAATGCGAAAGAGCAAAATAGTCCATATTTTCGACCAAAGCTATGGTCTTTTTAACTCCTTTTGATTTCGCTACTAAACAAGACATAATATTAGTCTCTGAATTTCCAGTAACTGAAATAAAGGCATCCATTGCATTAATATTTTCTTCCTCTAAGAGTTCAACGTTTCTTCCATCTCCATTGATTATGAGTGCATTACTGAGTTGATCAGCCAGCTCAAGGGCACGTTCTTTAGATTTTTCAACAATTTTTATATTGAAATCCGTTTTTGAGAGTTCTTTGGCGGTAATAGCACCAATTTGCCCACCTCCCAAAATCATGATATCTTTAATTTGAGTTTTTCGTTTACCTGTGAGTTTACATAATTCCTCGTCTCCTCCTTCAGATGTAATAAAAACAACACGATCTCCTTCCTTAAACACAGTATCTCCTCTTGGTATAAGCGTGAGATGAGAACCATGTCTTTGGATTGCTATGGGGATAAAATGAATATCCGAAAGTAATTGAGCCGCTACTTTCACTTGTTTATCAATGATTTTTGCATCCGCAGAAAGGGTTAAGCCCAACATTGTAAGGGCTCCATCTTCAAAGGCATATGTGTCATTAAAAACAGATTGATTGAGAAGCAATTCTATTTCTGAAGAAGCCAAAGATTCAGGCGAAATAAGCTCATCAATACCTAAAGTCTCAAAACCAACTTCGTCTTTATGCTCAATGAACTCGGTATTGGAAATCCGGGCAATAGTGCGCTTGGCGCCTAATTGTTTGGCCAACACACAGGAGGTGATATTTGCTGTTTGAGATGAGGTTACTGAAACAAATAAATCTGCATTTGCTATATTCGATTCTTTCAATACAGATACTGAAGTGATATCGCCTTTAACAACTTTTATATCCAAATGTGTTTCTGCATAGGCTAGCCGTTCTTTGTCCAAATCAATAAGTATGATTTCCTGAGATTCGTAGGACAAAAGCTTTGCCAAGTGAAATCCGACTTCTCCAGCGCCGGCAATAATAATTTTCATCAATTATCAGTTAAAGAGATGTGCAAATATACGTTATTTTTAGGGATTTGTCTGCGAATTGTATTTCTTTGCACTGCAAAAATATTTCAATTTCAATTTGACTATATGTCCAAAAAGATAACGCCCTACAAAGACAGTTCACTCTCCAAAAAGGAACAAATTGCTAAAATGTTTGATACTATTTCAAACGAGTATGATGGTTTGAATCGTGTTATATCATTTGGAATAGATATAAAATGGCGTAAAAAAGTCGTTAAAATCGTAGCTAATAAAAATCCCGAATCCGTTCTGGATATTGCCACCGGAACAGGAGATTTGGCCATTAATTTAACCCAAACCAATGCCAAAAAAATAATTGGCTTGGACATCAGTGAAGGGATGTTGGAAGTTGGGCGTAAAAAAATAAATGCAAAAAAATTAAACGATACTATTGATATGGTTGTGGGAGATTCGGAAAATTTACCTTTCGATGACAATAGCTTTGATGCTATAACCGTAGCCTTTGGGGTTCGTAATTTTGAGCACTTGGAGGTTGGTCTATCAGAAATATTAAGGGTACTAAAACCCAATGGAGTATTTGTGGTTCTGGAAACTTCAGTACCCACAAAATTTCCATTTAGACAAGTCTACTTTTTATACACAAAAATCTTACTCCCCATCATTGGAAAATTGTTCTCTAAAGACAAAGATGCTTACAGTTATTTAAGTTCATCTGCGGCAAAATTTCCCTATGGCAAAGCCTTCAACAATATTTTGACAAAAACAGGGTTTATATCAACACAATCCTTTGCTCAAACATTTGGCGTGGCAACAATTTATACTGCATCGAAACAATGAGAACAAAAATTCTAATTAGTTTTCTTTTTTTTAGCATATCAATATTTGAGAGTGAAGCACAGCTCTTTACAAAAGAACGCTTGTTGAATAATGAAAATTTTGACAAAGCTCCACTATCTTACGGATATTATTTAGGTTTTAATAGTTATGATTTTAATATCGACTACAAAACTAATGTTAAAGATATACAGGTCTTAAAAGCTGTAGGTTTTAATGTTGGGCTGATTGGTAATGTTAGAATCAACGATTATTTCGATATTCGTTTGGAACCAGGACTCGTGATGTCAAACAGGACCTTAAGCTACAGCAACACTTACTTTGATGGTCTTGCTTATGAGGAAAAAGACCTAGAACGTGAAATACGATCTACTTACATTCACATTCCACTACTAGTTAAAATTTCAACAAAGCGAATCAACAACATCAAACCATTTATTGTTGGTGGAATATCTACTGCACTAAACCTGTCCAGCAATCAAGACAATCCGGATGATAACAGCAATGGTAATTTTAGAATGACAAAAAATAATTTATTCTACGAATTAGGAATTGGAATAGATTTTTATCTTACTTGGTTTAAATTTACCCCATCGCTGAGAGGGGTGTTTTCGTTAAAGGATGAACATGTTCCGGATTTTGATACCGACAGCCCTTGGACCAGCAACATCGATCAAATGCAAACCCGTGGCCTTTTTATAAATTTCACGTTTCAGTAAAACGTCTTCTATATTCACTTAAAAAAACGGACACAGCATTGGCAACATTAAGACTTTCTGTTTTTTTGAAAGCACCAAACCTAGGAATAGAAAGTTTTTTCGTAAGCAAGGAAGATATATTCTCCGAAATGCCGTTGGCTTCATTTCCAAACACCAATATACCTGAGTTCGGAAGATTTGAAGCATAAACAGAAGTTCCTTCCATATAAGTTCCCATGGCATTATCGGCAGATTTAAGAAGAGGCGCCAAAGCAGTGTAATTAATATTTACTCTAGTGTGTGAACCCATTGCTGCTTGGATAACTTTTGAGTTATAACAATCAACAGTAGCTGGACTACATACCAAATCGCGTATACCAAACCAATCGCAAAGTCGAATAATTGTTCCTAAATTTCCAGGATTATTTAAATCATCAAGAGCTAAGATCAAAGCAGAATCGTCAATAGGTTTGGGTTTGGGTATGCGAAAAATAGCTAAAACTTTATTGGGTGTTTTTAGGCTACTTATCTTCGAAAGCTCTTGAGTACTGACATGAACAAAAGCATTGGAATACTGCGCAAAAAACGAATCAGTTGAAAAAATCTCAATAGGTTCATATTGGGCATCTAAAAACTCTTGGGTAACCTTAACTCCTTCAGACACAAACATTTGCTCTTGAGAACGCTGCTTTTTTTTACTTAAACTAAGTATTCGCTTTGTTTGGTTTTTAGTTAACATCTAAAAAATGTACATTTGATTTAAATTTATTTAGACCATAAATCTAAATTTTATTTATGTCTTGTTGAAGGATTCGCTAAAAAAAATATTTTTTATTTATTCAGTTGCTTACATCTGCACCGCTTGCGACGCCGTCAAAAGAGTTGGAAGCGAGGACCGTTTGTTAGTGAAAAACTCCTTCACAGTCAATGGAAAAAACAAAAAATCTGAAACACTATCCAAACTTTCATTTCAACAAGTTAATAGTACAATACTAGGAATTCCTGTTCGACTTCACATATACAATCTGGCACGCCCCAATAAAGATTCCATATTTGAAAAATGGCTGAATAAACACCCCAAACGAAAGCAACGCCTAATTAATAAATTTTCTAAAAAACAGCTTGATCAACTCAAAAAATCATCTTTGGGCTTCAACAGTTGGTTGAAAAACACTGGTGAAGTACCAAGTATTTTAGATAGTCTAAAAGTCAAAAAAACAAAACTTAATCTCGAACGTTATTATTTTTCAAAAGGTTGGTTCGATAGAAAAATTGAATATGAAATCAACACTTTAGGCAACAAACGAGCAACATTAGCTTATAAAATTGAAACAGGAACAGCTTACAATATTGGAGCTATTAAAACTAATATAGAAACGCCAGTTTTAGAATTATTGTTCGAGAAAAGTAAAGAAAATTCATTTATCAAAAAAGGGAAACAATTTGATATATCAGATTTTGAAAATGAACGAAACCGATTAACAACACACTTTAGAAACTCTGGAGTTTATCACTTTTCACAAGACTATATAAGTTTTAAAAACGATACGATCGGAACCAAACATAATGTAGACCTTGAAATCAATATTCCTAATAGAATATTGAGAACCCAAGACAGTACGGTTCAAAAACCCTTTAAAACATACCGCATCAAAGAGGTGAATATTTTTACAGATGCATCTTTCAAAAATAGGAATGAGTCTGAGCCTAAAAAAACCGCAACTTACGATGGCTTTAGTTTTTATAATTATGGCGCATTAAAATACAAACCAAAAGCCATAACAAATGCTGTTTTAATAAATAAAGGGGACTTATATAGTGATTTGGATAGGAAGCGAACTTATGGATATTTAAGTCAGTTAAACTCGTTTAAATACCCCAATATTGAATACATCGAAAATAACATTGATTCAACATTAACCGCAAACATTTACCTCAACCCAAGAAAAAAATATGGCTTGGGATTTGACTTTGACATTTCTCAAAGTAATATTCAAAAAATTGGATTTTCGTTCAGTTCTGGGGTTATGATACGAAATATGTTCAGAGGTGCTGAAACCTTAGAAATCTCTGCTTTGGGGGCTATTGGGGCCTCAAAAGACGGAGCTAAATCTGAAGATCAGTTTTTTGATATTAATGAGCTTGGCGCAGATATAAAACTTAATATTCCTAGACTATTTTTCCCATTCAGTACTGAGAAAATCATTCCAAAATATATGTCCCCAACATCACAGCTAAGCATGGGTTTCACTAGTCAAAAAAATATAGGTTTAGATAAACGTACACTAAACGGGCGATTGAGCTACAATTGGAATCCCAAACAAAGCAAGACAAACAGCCTAGATCTAATTAATTTACAATATGTTAGAAATCTTAACCCTGGAAATTACTTTAGTGTATACCAAAACTCTTTCAATAGACTTGAAAATATTGCATTAAACAGCTACCCAACTCCAAATGAATATTTAGTTTCAAATCCAGATGGATCAAATGAATTAGACTTATCAAGAGCTGATGATTTCATAGGGCTTGTAAATTCAGATGCAACTTTCCAAAACACAAATCCTAATGATTTTCGAAGTGTAAGGAACATCAAGGAACGTAAAAATAGATTAACCCAAAACAACCTTATCCTTGCAAGTAATTTCAGCCTAATAAATGATAATAGAGAAAATAATTACGATACAGATTTTTCAATCTTTCGTTTTAAGCTCGAGCTGGCTGGAAATATTCTAAACGGAGCAGCAGATTTATTGAATTTGAAAAAAAATGACAATGGGGAGTTCGAAATAAATAATGTGGCTTTTTCCCAATATGCCAAAACAGAAATCGATTACATCAAGCTCTGGGATTTCGGCCGAAGTAATGTTCTTGCGCTTAGAACTTTTTTAGGTATAGCTGTTCCGCTTGGAAACTCAAATAACATTCCTTTTTCCAAGAGTTTTTTCGCTGGAGGATCAAATGACAACCGCGCGTGGACAGCCTACAACCTAGGACCAGGTCGTTCGGATAATAATAATGAATTCAACGAAGCGAATATGAAAATTGCATTTAGTCTTGAACACAGGTATAATTTATTTGGTCAACTCGATGGTGCTTTTTTTGTAGATGCAGGAAATATATGGAATGTTCTTGACGAAGTTGAAGATCCCAAAGCAACTTTTGACAGTTTCAAATCATTAAAGGATATTGCTTTAGGTGCCGGAATTGGACTTCGATATGATTTTGATTTTTTTATTCTACGCCTTGATACAGGATTCAAAACATACAACCCCGCCCTTGCCAAAGATCAACGTTGGCTACGTGATTTTAATTTCAGCAACGCAGTGTACAACATTGGAATCAATTATCCATTTTAGAATACACTCACCTCAAACGTTTTCGTATAAATTTAACGACATGTCGTGTTAAAATTTTAACATTAAGGG
The DNA here is from genome assembly GCA_027593245.1 of Bacteroidota bacterium. Classification (GTDB taxonomy): domain Bacteria; phylum Bacteroidota; class Bacteroidia; order Flavobacteriales; family Flavobacteriaceae; genus UBA3537. The sequence continues at coordinate 64,769 of JAQCJC010000001.1, forward strand.
ATTTATTTTAGTACTTTTGACGCAAATTTAAAACCATCACAAATGAGTCATTCAATACAACCTGGTGTAGCCACAGGACGCGAAGTTCAAAAGATTTTCAAACTTGCAAAAGAAAAAGGATTTGCACTCCCCGCTGTTAATGTAATCGGATCAAATACGATCAATAGTGTTCTTGAAACTGCAAAAGCACTTAATGCGCCTGTCATCATTCAGTTTTCAAATGGTGGTGGTCAATTCAATGCTGGAAAAGGCCTTTCCAACGACAATCAAAAAGCTGCTATTGCAGGCTCAATTGCTGGCGCTAAACACGTTCATGAAATGGCAGAAGCTTATGGCGTTCCTGTAATACTTCATACCGACCACTGTGCAAAGAAATTGTTGCCATGGATCGATGGTTTATTAGACGCTTCTGAAAAACATTTTGAAGAAACAGGAAAATCTCTTTACAGCTCACACATGATTGATCTTTCGGAAGAGCCACTTGAAGAAAATATTGAAATCTGTAAAGAATATTTAAAAAGAATGTCTAAAATGGGAATGACATTAGAGATTGAATTAGGCATAACAGGTGGCGAAGAGGATGGTGTTGACAATAGCGATGTAGACGCTTCAAAATTGTACACGCAGCCTGAAGAGGTGGCTTATGCTTATGAAGAATTGAGTAAAGTAAGCGACCAGTTTACCATCGCGGCGGCATTTGGAAATGTTCATGGGGTATACAAACCAGGGAACGTGAAGCTAACACCAAAAATTCTTAAGAACTCCCAAGAATATATTACTGAAAAATATGGCGTTTCTGAAAACCATATTGATTTTGTATTCCATGGCGGATCTGGCTCAACTGTTGAAGAAATTCGTGAAGCAATTGGATATGGTGTAATTAAAATGAATATTGATACCGATCTTCAATATGCATTCATGACAGGAGTTCGTGATGATTTTAAGAAAAATCAAGATTATTTGGCCGCACAAATTGGAAATCCAGAAGGCGAAGATGTACCAAATAAAAAATACTACGACCCGAGACGCTGGTTAAGACAAGGAGAGCAAACATTTGTTGCGCGTCTAAAAAAGGCCTTCGAGGATTTGAACAATGTAGATACATTGTAAAAAAATATCATTAAATTTGTTTTTCATTCTAAATCAATCAGAACAAAATGGCGTGGTTTAAAAGAACAGACAAAGGAATTCAGACTCCTACAGAAGCGAAGCGTGACACCCCAAAAGGCTTGTGGTACAAATCGCCAACTGGAAAAATCATTGAAACAGAAGAATTAGAACGTAATTTCTTTGTCAGCCCAGAAGACGGATACCACGTACGCATAGGAAGTAATGAATATTTTAATCTTTTATTTGATGACAACAAATTTAAAGAGCTTGATAAGAAAGTAACTTCCAAAGATCCTCTAAAATTTACTGACAAAAAAAAATATATTGACCGCCTAAAAGCTGCACAGGAAAAAACAAAACTCAATGATGCTGTACGAACAGCTGTTGGGAAGTCCAAAGGCAAAGACTTAGTCGTGGCATGTATGGATTTTAGTTTTATTGGTGGTTCAATGGGTAGTGTTGTAGGAGAAAAAATTGCTCGTGCAGCAGATTATTCGCTAAAGAAAAATCTCCCTTTCATGATCATTTCAAAATCAGGGGGAGCACGAATGATGGAAGCCGCGCTGTCGTTGATGCAATTAGCGAAAACCTCAGCAAAATTAGCACAATTGGCCGATGCAGGTATTCCTTACATTTCATTGTGTACCGATCCCACAACGGGAGGCACAACAGCATCTTTTGCAATGCTAGGTGATATCAACATCAGTGAACCTGGAGCACTAATAGGCTTTGCAGGGCCACGTGTAGTGCGCGATACTACTGGTAAAGAATTGCCAGAAGGGTTTCAAACTGCTGAATTTGTCTTAGAACACGGGTTTTTAGATTTTATTACACACCGTGAATATTTAAAAGATAAAGTCAATCAATACATCGATTTGATTTTAAACCAACCGATCAGAGCATAATTTCTTTAAAATTATGTTTATATCACACGATTTTCATATATTTGCCGCCTGATTATGATAGCCATAATCAATGCATAAAAATTATTTAAACAAATATTGGAATGTACTTAACAAAAGAAACAAAAGAAGAAATCTTTAAAAAATACGGAAAAGATGCTAAAAATACCGGTTCTGCTGAAGGCCAAATTGCATTATTCACACTCCGTATCAATCACCTCACCGATCACTTAAAGCAAAACCGAAAAGACTTTAATACAGAGCGTTCATTGGTAAAGCTTGTAGGAAAGCGTCGATCTCTATTGGATTATTTAATTAAAAAAGATATCCTTAGGTACCGTGCGATTGTTAAAGAGTTAGGATTAAGAAAATAAATGCACCAAAAAGAGGCTAATAGCCTCTTTTTTGTTTTTATGTGTATCTTTACACAAATTATAGAAGAAGCTAATTAAAGTTTTTCATTGGTCACACCACACAACAACAACACAACACCAATGTTTAATTAGAAAAAAATAAAATGATTCCAAAAGTATTTAAGGAGGTCATCGACCTCGGCGATGGAAGAGAAATCTCTATCGAAACAGGGAAACTTGCCAAGCAAGCCCATGGCTCTGTGGTAGTTCAATCTGGCAAATGTATGTTGCTTTGTACTGTAGTCTCCAATTACAAACAATCGGATGTAGATTTTCTACCCCTTACAGTAGACTACCGCGAAAAATTCGCTGCAGCAGGACGCTATCCAGGCGGATTCTTTAAAAGAGAAGCGCGCCCAAGTGACGGGGAAGTCCTAACCATGCGTCTTGTTGATCGTGTATTGCGACCGTTGTTTCCAAAAGATTATCATTCGGAAACTCAAGTAATGATTCAATTGATGTCTCATGATGAAGATGTGATGCCTGATGCTATGGCTGGGTTAGCTGCATCTGCTGCAATTCAACTTTCTGATTTTCCTTTTGAATGTGCCATTTCTGAAGCCAGAGTTGGGCGTATCAACGGAGAATTCATTATCAATCCTACTCGGGCACAGCTAGAAGAATCTGATATTGATATGATGATTGGCGCTTCTGCTGACTCTGTCATGATGGTAGAGGGGGAAATGGATGAAATATCTGAAGAAGAAATGACTGAAGCCATTAAGTTTGCACATGAAGCCATTAAGGTACAATGTGCAGCACAGGAACGATTGGCTGAAGCATTTGGCAAAAAAGAAGTTCGGGAGTATGAGCCAGAGCGTGCAGATGAAGATTTAGCACAAAAAGTTCATGACCTGGCCTACGATAAAGTGTACGCGGTGGCTAAAGCTGGTTCTGCTAAACACGAAAGAAGTGCAGCATTTTCAGAAATAAAAGACGAGATTGTAGATTCATTTACAGAAGAGGAACAAGAAGAGTACGGAGGATTAATTTCTAAGTATTATAGAGAAGCAGAAAAAGCTGCTGTACGTGATTTAACGCTTAACGAAGGATTGCGCTTGGACGGTAGAAAAACAGACGAAATCAGACCTATTTGGTGTGAAGTAGACTACTTACCATCTACGCATGGTTCGTCAATTTTCACTAGAGGTGAAACACAAGCTTTGGCAACCGTAACCCTAGGAACTTCAAGAGATGCAAATCAGATCGACATGCCATCTCATGAAGGCGAAGAGCGTTTTTATTTACATTACAACTTCCCTCCTTTCTCGACTGGTGAAGCTCGCCCAATTCGCGGAACATCACGTCGTGAAGTAGGACATGGAAACTTAGCACAACGCGCACTCAAGGGAATGGTACCGGAAGATTGCCCATATACTGTACGTGTTGTTAGTGAAGTTTTAGAAAGCAACGGATCATCATCTATGGCTACCGTTTGTTCTGGAACTATGGCACTTATGGATGCTGGTGTTCAACTGAAAAAACCAGTTTCTGGAATTGCAATGGGACTTATATCTGATGCTGATTCAGGAAAATATGCTGTATTATCTGATATTTTAGGGGATGAAGATCATCTTGGAGATATGGATTTTAAAGTCACTGGAACAGCAGACGGGATTACGGCTTGTCAAATGGACATTAAAGTCAAAGGCTTGTCGTACGAAATTTTAGTCAATGCACTAAATCAAGCACGTGAAGGTCGACTGCATATTTTAGGAAAACTAACAGATACTATTAAAGAACCTGCTGCAGATGTGAAAGCTCATGCACCAAAAATGGTGACCCGAATAATTCCAAATGAATTTATTGGGGCACTAATTGGTCCTGGTGGTAAAGTGATTCAAGAACTTCAAAAAGAGACAGGAACAACAATTGTGATCAACGAAGATCCAGTCACTGAAGAAGGAATTGTTGAAATATTAGGCACAGATCAAGATGGTATTGATGCTGTTTTAGCAAAAATAGATTCTATTATGTTTAAGCCAGAAGTTGGAAGTGCTTATGAGGTAAAAGTCATTAAAATGCTAGACTTCGGTGCTGTAGTAGAGTATATTGAAGCTCCTGGAAACGAAGTGTTACTCCATGTGAGTGAACTGGCATGGGAACGTACAGAAAATGTATCCGATGTTGTAAATATGGGTGACGTTTTTGACGTGAAGTATTTTGGTATCGATTCGCGAACACGAAAAGAGAAAGTTTCGCGTAAGGCACTTCTACCTAAACCAGAAGGTTATGTAGAACGTCCGCCAAGAGACAGAAAGCCTAATAATAGAGGTCGTGACAACCGTCGTAATGACAGAAAACCAAGACGCGACTAAATAATTTTTAGTTGTAAATAATTTAAAAAAGCCATTTTGAAATAAAAAATGGCTTTTTTTTGTAACATTCGTCAAGCTTTTCACGTATAACATAGTGAGACCAAAATAATTTTTAATAAGAAGCCTTCAAAATGAGACAACTCAAAATCACAAAACAAGTTACAAACAGAGAAACTGCTTCTCTAGATAAGTATCTTCAGGAAATTGGAAAAGTAGATTTAATTACCGCCGATGAGGAAGTAGAATTAGCACAACGTATCAAAGCTGGTGATCAAATCGCATTGGAAAAATTAACTAAAGCCAATCTCCGTTTTGTTGTTTCCGTTGCCAAACAATATCAAAATCAGGGTTTAACACTTCCAGATTTGATTAATGAAGGGAACTTAGGCCTCATCAAAGCGGCTCAACGTTTTGATGAAACCCGTGGTTTCAAGTTTATTTCTTATGCGGTTTGGTGGATTCGCCAGTCGATTTTGCAAGCTCTTGCAGAGCAATCCAGAATTGTCCGTCTACCACTAAACAAAATTGGATCGATTAATAAGATCAATAAAACTTATGCTTTTCTTGAGCAATCGCATGAACGCCCACCAAGTGCTGAAGAAATTGCTAAAGAGTTGGATATGACTATAAATGACGTCAAAGAGTCTATGAAAAATTCTGGCCGTCACGTCTCCATGGATGCCCCCCTAGTCGAAGGAGAAGACTCCAATTTATATGATGTTTTACGTTCTGGGGAATCCCCAAATCCAGACAAAGAATTGCTTCATGAATCTCTAAGAACTGAAATTGAGCGTGCTTTAGAAACACTAACTCCTAGAGAAGCCGATGTAATCCGCTTATATTTTGGTCTTGGTAATCAACACCCTATGACTTTAGAAGAAATTGGCGAAACTTTTGATCTTACAAGAGAACGTGTTCGACAAATAAAAGAAAAAGCGATACGCCGATTAAAACATACCTCAAGAAGTAAAATACTAAAAACCTACCTTGGTTAATAACAAAACCCCCGCTCATTGGCAGGGGTTTATTTTTTGTCCTATTTTTGTTGTATTAAAATAAAATTATGAGTTCATCTTTAATTGCACCTTCCATTCTAGCCGCCGATTTTACTAACCTTCAACGGGACATAGAGATGGTTAATGCCAGCCAAGCGGATTGGTTTCATATCGACATCATGGATGGGGTGTTTGTCCCCAATATTTCTTTTGGTATGCCCGTATTAAAAGCAATCACTAGACACGCTAAAAAAACAGTAGATGTACACTTGATGATTGTAGATCCCGATCGCTACATCAAAACATTTGCTGATTTAGGCAGCGACATTCTTACAGTACATTACGAAGCATGCCCGCATTTGCACCGCACTATTCAAGCCGTCAAAAGCGAAGGCATGAAAGCTGGAGTCGCGTTGAATCCTCATACGAATATTAATGTTTTACAAGACACTATTCAAGACATCGATTTGGTGTGTATAATGAGTGTAAATCCTGGTTTTGGAGGGCAAAGTTTTATAGAGAATACTTATGAAAAAGTAAAACAGCTAAAAGCTCTGATAGACAAGAAAAATGCGTCTACTAAAATCGAAATCGATGGGGGTGTCACTTCAGCTAATGCTAAAAAACTCAAATCTGCTGGTGCTGATATTTTGGTAGCTGGTAGCTTTGTGTTTAAAAGTGAAAATCCTTCAAAAACTATTGAAGAACTGAAGCATATGACGGCTTAAATTCATCTAACCCGACACCATATTATACCTGAATTTGAATTTGATATGCAGAAGTGGAAGCTGTAGCGTATGTTAGTCCGTCTGATAGTTGTTATAATTGTGGATTTCCAGTGGTTAAATTTGAATCACATCCATTATTCATTTCAAAAGAGTACAAAGTAGCGTTAGTGTAACCACCACTAGCTGCCTGATCTTGAATTGTAGTTATTGATGAGTTATCACCACAAGCTATACCTTGATTGAAGGTAAAATAAACCTCCAGTCCTGTTTCACTTCCATTGAGTTCAGTATTCATTTGGGACTGGATTTCTGATGCACTTCGAGCTACACTCCAAATACGTAAATCGTCAAAGACAGCAGAGGCATCAGGATCTCCAGTCCCCCAATTACTCCTCCCAATATAATTATTCGTTCTTACAATATTTACTGGGGTAGGTACAGTTCTCGTAGACTTAGCTACGCCATTAATATATATTGTTGCTGTAGCTCCATTTAGCGTGGCGACAATATGTGTCCATTGGTTTAAAGGAATGGAATCGGGTACATAAAATTGTACTCCTTCAACATAAAGGGTTGGTTTTCCAATAGTGCCATAAGTATAAGCCAATAAAACACAATTACTTCCAGCTCCATTTCCAAAATCTATAATTCGACTCCAATTTGAAAAAGTAGTTGGATATACCCAACTCTCAATTGTAAAATCTCCATCAAAATACACGCCACTGGGAAGTGTTGCGTAATCTGGAGTACCACTAAAACGAAGTGCATTTGAGGGTTGTGAAACTTGATCAGCATAAGAAAATCCGAATTGCGCCGGCATAACTTGACTTAGTAGATTATTTATTATGAACATTAAAAAACAAATACTGTATGAAATCTTTGAGTTTACAGCGAAAGAGATAAGGTTTTGGTTAATTTTAAGCATGATTAACACAAAAGTAACTTATTCTTGAATAACGATCAATATTTATCGCTTTTTCTCTTTAAATTTAATTATTATCAACATTTCATTTTAGATAATACTAACTAAACAATGTTTTTAAAAATTAAGCTATAATTCAATAGAAATTATGGCTTATAATTGATGACCCAAAAGCAAGCCCTATTATTGAGTCATTTCAAATTTTTTATTTAAGGAAATTCAAATACAAAAAAAGAAGAACCAATCCCTGCGCATCAGTTCTACGGTTTAGTGACCCAAACTTGCTAAAATTCAAAGTTTATTGAAGTTTTCAAACAAATTTATAACTATTTCGTTTTTAAGTCCAACACCGTTCTAAAACCCAAATGTTCTAAAGACGTATTTGGATCGGTGGCCATTCTTGAAGATACTCTGTAACTGGCACAATAGGAGGCATTGCATAAAAAAGAGCCACCTCTAATTACACGCTCATCTATATACGGATTGTTGGGGTTAAAGGCCATTGTTGAGCCTTTGGGATTATCAATCACCCCATTTGTTAGACAATTGTTGTAATAATTTAAATTATACCAATCGCTTGTCCATTCCCATACATTGCCAGAAATTTCATAAAGCCCATAACCGTTTGGAGGATAGGTTTTTACAGGTGCACTTTTTTCAAAGCCATCGGCTTGAGTGTTATCCACAGGGAACTCCCCTTCCCAGCTGTTAACATAGGATGATAATTTATCCGTTAAATCGCCCCAAAAATAAATCTTATCTCGCTTACCGCCACGTGCCGCAAACTCCCACTCTGCTTCAGTTGGTAATCGCCTACCAGCCCAATTACAATAAGCCATAGCATCTTCATGGGACACATGAACAACAGGGTGATTTTCTTTTCCAACTATACTGCTTCCCTTCCCCTCTGGTTCTTTCCAATTGGCCCCAATAGCCCAACGCCACCATTGCGAAAAGTCATATAAATTAGGAACCGATTCTTTTGTTTTTTTAAATAAAAGGGAACCTGGTAATAAAAGTGAGTCGTGAGGCTTTGGGGTGCCTGGAGGTAATTGTTGTTTGATTAAATCCCAATCCACTGGTCGCTCTGCGGTTGTTATGTAATTTGTTGCTTCAATGAATTTAGAAAACTGTGCATTGGTGACTTCGGTCTCGTCCATATAAAACCCATCCACCTTTACTGTGTGTTTGGGTTTTTCGTGGGGTAATGCCATACGATCGCCATCGGAAGCTCCCATGTGATAAATACCGCCAGGAATCCAAACCATACCGGGGATTTGTGAAATTTGATCCTTTGTTTTTATCTGAGTAGACTTTTTGCACGATTGATTGAGAAGTATAATTAATAAAATAAATATTATTTGACCTTTCGTACTACTGTTAAATTTCATTTCATTATAAATTTGTCAACCAAAATTAAAAAAACACACATAACAAATAGTAATTTATGTCTTAAAAATAAAACATATTAGTTGTTAGACTGAGATATGTTAATTGAATACGATTTTTTTTATTTAATTAATTTTAATCTGTTATTTAAAATTGCACTCAGACTATCTACAGTCCCTGCGAATGATGCTTCGATTGCCAAATTTCTATTTTCTTCTGGATCGGTAGAATGATCGTATAGCATTTTGGCGATTGTTTTATCTTTTCTTTGCCATTCTGTATAAAATAAATGATCTGCAATTAGAGTTTCTCCCTTTTGGTAACGCGCCAAAGCTGTATTTTTGAATATTTTTGAAGGACTTTGAAGCGCTTCAACTAAAGACTCACCATCTACATGAGGTGGAATAGGAATATTTGCCAATTCGCATATCGTTGGATATAAATCAACCAATTCAGCAATAGAATTACTGCGTTTATTGCTTGGGGTATTGGGTGCACTTATAATTAAAGGAACTTGAAGAGCTGCCTCAAAATTACTGTGTTTTACCCATAGGCCATGTTCCATTAAGCTCCAACCATGATCTCCTACTAAAACAACAACAGTGTTTTCATATAAGCCTAAGTTTTTTAGGGCTCTTAAAACTTTACCTACTTGGGCATCCACATAACTTACAGAAGCATAATAACCGTGAATAAGTTTTTTTGCAACGGCATCAGAAACTTGTCCTTTTTTTGGAATATCGTTGTAATAGCGTAATTCTCCCCACTTATGATTTGCAATCTTAGGAGCTGATTTTGGGAAAACCAAATTTTCTGGAAGTTCAATGCTTTTAGGATCATATAAATCCCAATATTTTTTTGGGGCATTAAAAGGTAAATGGGGTTTTACAAAACCAACAGCTAAGAAAAATGGATTTCCAGCTGCTTTTAATTGCTTAAGGTCTTCAATAGACTTATTTGCTGTTTTTCCATCGTTATATGCATCATCTTTAACATCAATATTTTCATACGGATACCCATGTTTTCCATTCTCTTCTAGACCAATATTTTCTTCAGAAATATAATTTCTCCAGCCATTTTTAGAGGGATACCATTCTTCATCCCATTCGTTAATATCATTTTTTAAATGTGTGATTTTGTTATTACTGATAGTCGTATACCCTTGATTTTTTAGGTGCTGTACTAGGTTTAATACATTTGGTGTTTCCTTTTTAATACTTGAAAAGTATGTTAAAAAACGATTTGAAGTGGGTCTTATTCCTGTCAACAAACTTGCTCTTGATGCTCCACATACTGGTACATTACAATACGCCCTATTAAAAGTAACACCAGAGTTAGCCAAGGCATCAATATTTGGACTGATTATTTGATTGTGCCCATAAATATTTAATTCTGGTCGTAAATCATCTACCATTAAAAACAATATGTTTTTTTTGGCAGTTATCAAGGTCTTGTTTCCCTTAGTTGATTTACAACTTAAAAAAACTATAAGACAAGCTATTATAGTAACTTTAAAATGTTTCATTTTATAATTCAATTCTATTAGTGACTTCTAAAGTAGTTAATTTTAAATCTTTATCGTTTGACGAAGATCCTGTCATTACAGCAAACTCACCAGGCTCAACACAATAGGCCATATTGATGTCATAAAACGCTAAACTTTCAGCATCTATTTCGAAACTTACGGTTTTTGTTTCCCCTGCTTTTAACGCCACACGCTGATAGCCTTTAAGTTCTTTTACTGGTCTTGTAGCACTACTAACTTTATCGCGTATGTACATTTGAACGATTTCCTCGCCATCAATTTCCCCAGTATTCGTAACATCAACTGTAACGGTTAGAGTTTCATCCTTTTTGAATGTACCGCTTGATAATTTTGGTGCGCTGTAACTGTATGTAGTATAACTTAAACCAAACCCAAAAGGATATAAAGGCGTGTTTTTCTCGTCTGCATATTTATGAAAATAAGCAGAGGGTTTGTGATTGTATATCATTCTTAACTGGCCAACACTCCTTGCTACACTTATTGGCAATTTCCCACTTGGATTCACATCTCCAAATAAAATTTCAGCCACCGCTTGACCTCCTAAATTTCCGGGTTCCCAAGATTCTAAAAGAGCAGGGATGTTTTTTTGAAGCCAAGGCTCAGAAATAGGTTTGCCATTTACCAAGACTACAATAACGGGAGTGCCTGTTTCTCTAATAGCTTTTACTAAATCTAATTGCTTACCAAATAAATTCAAAGACGCTCTGGCCATATTTTCGCCTGCCGTTTTATCTTTCCATTTGTAGCGCATAGAATTGTCTCCTACAACAACAATTGCATAATCAGCATTCTTTGCTTTTTCTGAAGCTTCTTTAATTTTAGAGTTTTTAATATTTCTAATATTTTCTCCTGAATTAAAAAAGCTTACAGCATAGCCTTTGGATTCTCCTAAGGATTTAATACCTTCATAAATAGTAGTAACGTTTTCATTAGGTTGAACCGCATGCCAATCGCCTAAAATAGATTGGTTATTTGCATTTGGGCCTGTTACAAATATTTTCTTTTTTGAAGTTGTTTTTTGCAAAGGTAGTATTCCATTGTTTTTTAGCAATACGATCCCTTTTCTTGCAGATTCCAATGCAGTCGCTTTATGTTCATTTGTAAAAAGTAATTCTCCTTTTTTCTCTAGATCTACAAATCGATTTTCAAATAAACCTAATTTAAACTTCGCTGTCAAAATTTTACCACATGCATCATTTACACGATTAATTGAAAGTTTTCCTTCTTTTACCGAAGCTATAATTGCATCAGTAAAGAATGGCCCATGCATGTGCATATCCATACCAGCATCAACGGATAAAAAAGAGGCTTGTTTCATATCATTAGCGGTATGATGCAATGTGTTAATTCGTTCAATATCTAGCCAATCACTTACATAAAACCCTTGAAACTCCCATTCATTACGTAAAATATCGGTCATTAACCACTTACTCATGTGAGATGGAACGCCATTAATCTCATTATGTGCTGCCATAATGGAATATACACCAGCATCAATGGCTTTTTTATAGGGTGGTAAATGCACTTCTCTTAAAGTACGAACGGATATATCGGCTGGGGCTGCATTTAACCCATTAATTGATTCTCCCCCACCAATCATATGTTTTGCACAAGCGATTACTTTTTCTGTTCCAGTAAAATCATCTTGCTGAAATCCTTGAATCATAGCTGCCCCCATATTACCAACCATAAATGGGTCTTCTCCAAATGTTTCTCCAACACGTCCCCAACGCGGATCTCTAAGTATATCTATGTTTGGGGTAAAAGTCCAATGACTTCCTGTAGCACGCATTTCTTTAGCAGTTTGTTTTCCAATGGTATATAAAAAATCATCACTCCAAGTCGATGCTAATCCTATTGGTGATGGGTATACCGATGTGCCTGAAACCAAAGCATTTCCATGTATGGCATCAATTCCAATTAAAACTGGTATTTTCAGTGGTGATTTTAACGCTAATTCTTGCAAGTAATTAGCTTCTTTAGCTGTTAAAACATGTAAAAAAGAACCAATTTTCCCTTCTTCACACATCTTGGAAACATCATTTACAGAAAGTGTTTTATAAAAGCCTTGTGCATCATTATTTTCTTTGTCATCGTTCGGATTTCCTTTTTTCATATGTTCCAATCCAACAAATTGGTTCATTTGATATACCTTGTCTTCTAAAGTCATTCTGCTCATTAAATCAGCTACACGAGCTTCTACTGACTTAGAAGGGTCTAAGTATATAGGATCGTCTTCATTGGTTGTTTTTGAAGAAACAAATAGCATTAGTACGGTACTTAAAACGACCATTTTTATAATATTAGTTTGAGTGAGTGTGTTCTTTAGAATATTCATTTTAATGCTTTAAAAATTTTATATTATGTTGGTTTAAGGATAAAAAATATAGCCCTTTTGCTGAATCAGAAATGTCAATATAGCCATATTTTGAGAGTTTTTACAAAATAAATTGTTTTTTAAAAATCTGACTCCATTCGTAATAAGATTTTCTAGAACATGTAATTTTTTTATAATATCTTGATTTATTTATTATACTCCCTGAATTGTAAAGATTGGAAATCAGTTTTTGCCAATTGTCTTGACTTGTAAGTTGAGTTTGGTTTTGAACAAACAAACAAAGAACTTCCCATTGTCGTTCTAGAGTTGTGTACTTATCCAAATTCTCAACTATATCTAATTTGGACTTTATCTTGTACTTTATTATATTATTTTCATGGGCATCAACTAAAGTTTTAAAAATAAAATTGATATCCATCTGAAAAGGTCCAAACGAAATTTCAGCATATTTTTCTAACCTCATTGAGTATAACATTTTGATATAAACAATCTCAAGGTTGTCCCTAAACTCATTGTGTAATATATATTACGGCAAAACAATTGCAGCTATTTCCATACAAAAAAGA
>JAQCJC010000034.1 GCA_027593245.1 Bacteroidota bacterium
GAGCACGGTCCAACAATTTTGAGTTGTAGAATCTGAATTAAACCCTTCATAGTATGGAATTGTTGAAATAGCCTCACAAAGTGTTGTGAAACTCACTAATGACCATGTACTATATGTGCCTCCGCAGTCTGTTCGAATATATAAATCATAGGCCGTATTGGCATAACATCCTGTTATTGTAAGTGGGTTGTCAGTTGTGGAAACACCCAACTCTGTAGGAGTTTCTCCGGCCAAAACAAGTTCATATTCCCATATAGTGTCATCAGAAACCCAAGAAATGACAGCTCCAGTTGTTGAAACAGTGACAATCGTAAGACCAGAGGGTGTTGCACAACTTGGACAAACTGCAGTGATTGTTCCAGTCACAATGTTATTTTCAGCGCCAGAGCCAACCACCGTACCTGTGGTATCTAAGATGTCATAACTCGTTTCCCAACCATATGAGCCACCTCCATTCCAAATAGTAGTAACATCCGAACCATCTGCGACTGTGAATGTTACAATTTCTTCAGAGCCATCAGTCATTGTCACATCGTCCAAAACGATTGTTCCGTCAACAAGAACATCTATAGTATTTCCGTTCCATCCATCACCCCAGGAGTCAATCATTTTGAGTGAGTAATTGCACTCAACGATGGGACAAACTGCAGTGATTGTACCAGTCACAATGTTATTTTCAGCGCCTGAGCCAACCAGAGTTCCATCGTTGTCTAGAATTTCATAACTCGTTTCCCAACCATATGAGCCACCTCCATTCCAAACGATAGTTACATCTGCTCCAGTGGTAACTTGAAATGTTAAAGACTCTTCAGAGCCATCAGTCATAGTCACATCGTCCAAAACGATTGTTCCGTCAACAAGAACATCTATAGTATTTCCGTTCCATCCATCACCCCATGAGTCCAACATTTTAAGCGTATAGTCACATTGTCCGAAAGAAACAAAAGAGAATAATAAGCACATCAGTGCAGTAGTAATATTTTTCATCTTGTAAATTGGTTAATTTGAATTCATGAATTTAACAAAATCGTAACACATTAACTTGTTTTTAATTACGTTAATAGATAAAAGGTTAAAAAAGACCGACCAAAAGCATGATTATTGATTAAAACTTTATCTTTCCTTCTATTTATTAATGTGTAATTTTGCATTCATTATGATTGAGAAAAAAGACAGTAATTTGGAGTCAGCAGTGCTTGTTGGGGTAATTACCAAAACCCAAAATGAAGAACAATCCAAAGAATATTTAGATGAGTTGGCGTTTTTGACCTACACTGCTGGGGGAGAAGTTGTTAAGCGTTTTACGCAAAAGATGGATATGCCCAACCCAAAAACATTTATTGGTTCCGGCAAAATGAAAGACTTGGAAGAATTCATCAAAGAAAATAAAATTGGAACTGCTATTTTTGATGATGAACTATCTGCTGCTCAAGAACGAAATATCAGTAAAATACTTAATTGTAAAGTTTTAGACCGCACCAATCTCATTCTCGATATTTTTGCCCAACGTGCACAAACCAGTTATGCTAGAACCCAAGTAGAACTGGCACAATGCCAATACCTATTGCCACGACTTAAAGGCATGTGGACACACCTTGAACGTCAAAAAGGGGGGATCGGAATGCGTGGACCAGGGGAAACTGAAATTGAAACAGATCGACGAATCGTTAGAGAAAAAATAGCTCTTCTTAAGGCTAAAATCAAAAAAATTGACAAGCAAATGTCTGTTCAGCGTAGCAACCGCGGTGCTTTAGTGCGCGTCGCTTTGGTGGGCTATACCAACGTTGGGAAATCAACGTTGATGAATGTCATCAGCAAATCAGATGTTTTTGCTGAGAATAAATTATTTGCAACCCTGGATACTACAGTACGCAAAGTTGTAGTAAGAAACTTGCCATTTTTGATGAGTGATACTGTAGGATTTATACGGAAACTCCCAACACAATTGGTTGATTCTTTTAAAAGTACTTTGGATGAGGTGCGGGAGTCAGATTTATTATTACACGTTGTAGATATCTCTCATCCCAGTTTTGAAGAGCACATAGAATCGGTCAATAAAATATTGGAGGAAATTCATGCCTTGGATAAGCCCACGCTTATGGTATTTAATAAAATTGATGCTTACACTCCTGAGCCTTTTGATGAAACCGACCTCATTAATCCACGCACAAAAGCGCATTATTCCCTACAGGAATGGAAAGCTACATGGATGTCTAAAATTGGTGATCATTCGCTATTTATTTCAGCCTTAAACAAAGAAAATCTTGAAGATTTTCGTAAACGTGTTTACGTTGAGGTACGTAAAATTCATATTCAACGTTTTCCTTACAACCATTTCTTATATCCTGATTATGAAGATAATAAATAAAAAAAAGCACCATTTGGTGCTTTTTTTTTAAATGAATAGGTCTTAAAAATCATAGTTAACACCAATGCCAAAGACTTGACGTGTTTGCAGACCTCTAAACGCATTGTCATCATATATAGTTTGGATAGAGAAGTTGGCCGAAATGTATTTATTTACAGTCATGATTAAATTCATGCTGTAATCCAAATCGATGTTTCTAGCTTCGATAAGATAGTTAGAAAAGAGATTCAAAATATTTTCCATGTTTACATTTTTCATCAAATTGAGTTTATAATAAGCACTAATTGAGGCTCCTAGTTCGTAACGGCTACTCTTCCCTTCTCTAACACCAAAATACTCTTCGTTTGGCAGGGTCAGGCTCTTATCTACAATAATAAATCGGCTTGTGGCTGGTGCAATATTGATTTTTAGGTTCTCGCTTTTTTTCCAAAACAGTCCTGGTCCAAATTGTATGTATGCTGGAGATAAAAACTTTGTTGGTCCTTTTGTGTCTTTGTCTAGGTCGTCAGCGAATTGTGTTTTAAAATTCAAAAAGAAAGAATAATGCCATAAGTTCTTTGCTTTTTTTCCAAGGATAGAGTTAAATTCTAAAAGGTCACTAGACTTTTGGACCTCTTGTCCCTTAATTTTGGTAATGCCGAAATTAGCAATCAATTTATTGTCCCAGGTCCAATGTTCTTTTAAGTAGTTAAAATCGTAATTAAGACCAAGTGTTCCAGAGATATTATCGACGCCGCCTGCTATCCAATTGTTAAATGAGGATTGGTTGGCTAAAAAGGTAATTACCCCTTTTTTGGTCCAATTTGATTGAATTTGATCAGCGTTTTGTGCATAGCTGGAGCTAAGCTGAACGCTCAGCGCTAAGAGTAGGATTTTTTTCATTTGATTTTCAGATTTAGGGTGTATTATAAAACAAAGATATTATTATCCTTGAGTTCTCAAATAATATTCAGACGAAATTATATTTTTTTCCTCTTGGTGAGTGGTACTGAGGAGCAGGCCTCTCCATACATAATGGATTTTGCGATTGGTTGCAATTTTTGAATAAGCATCAAGTATGCATTTTGGGGTACAGGTTTATTTGCACAGCCCTTTATAATCACAGGCTTGTCTGTGCAATAATCCAAATTCAAATTGTTAATTATTGCAGCGTAAATTAAGGATTCCAGCTGCTCCAAAGAACCGACAATAACTGTCTTTGCAATACCACTAAGATGCGTTTGGATGAGCATATAGGCCCATGTAGGGACAATTGCGTCAGAACTACAGTGCAGTGCAATATGGTGGTTTTTGTACTGTTGCCAATCGAATTTTTTTAGCGTTTCTCTAAATTCTTTTTCTTTCAAAACAAGCTCCTGAAATAGCCAATACTTAATATCTATAAGGCTGCGTTTCTCTGTTGTGTAGAATGTTTCTAGATCAATTGAAACTAAATTGCTTTTCGCTACGCGATTTATAATTTCGTCTGCCATTCTAAAGCATTCCAAGTTCAAGTTTTGCTTCGTCGCTCATCAAATCTTGTGTCCACGGTGGATCAAAAGTGATTTCGACTTCTGCATTTTTCACCTCGTCTAGAGACTTTACTTTTTCTTCAACTTCCAAGGGAAGTGTTTCTGCAACAGGGCAATTTGGTGTTGTAAGCGTCATTAGGATTTTAACCTCATAATCTTCATTGACAAAAACGTCATAGATGAGACCTAGCTCATAAATATCTACAGGAATTTCTGGATCGAATATGGTTTTTAGAACGCGGACAATTTTTTCGCCTAAAGCATTAACATCTATAGTTGATTCACTCATGATTGTTGTTGTGTTTGGTATGCAATGGCATACATTTTTATTTGTTTGATCATACTTACCAACCCATTAGCGCGAGTTGGCGAGAGGTGTTCTTTAAGGCCAATTTCATCAATAAAATTAGTATTGGCTTCTAAAATTGATTGTGGAGTTTGTTGTGTAAATACACGGATCAAAATCGCCACTATGCCCTTTGTAATGATCGCATCACTATCTGCTGTAAAAACAACTTTATCTTGCTCAAATTCGGCGTGAAGCCATACTTTACTTTGGCACCCTTTGATGATGTTATTATCCGTTTTGTGTTTTGGATCGATAAGAGGTAAAGATTTGCCGAGTTCAATCATATACTCATAGCGTTCCATCCAATCTTCAAACATGGAAAACTCGTCTACTATTTCTTCTTGAATTATTTTTATACTCATAATGCAAAAATACGATTCTTATTTTTGAATTGCATCGCCTTCGCTCATGTACAATAAATGCGTCACCAAAGCTTTGATTTGATCAGGAGGATTTCCATGATCAAAACTACGTGACCTGAAAGTTGAGGTGTTGATTTTGATGGTCAATTCGCCGTGCTGAATTTTATCTGTATGCCGATCATTTGAAGGAGCTTCTAGATTTTCGAATTCTTTGAAATCAATTTTATTCAAAAGGTCAAGTGCTTTTGCCCAATCTATTGGCACCACTTCTCTGGTTGTAAATTTAATTTTAGCATAGTCAAGAAAAGTTTTTACTTTATTTTGCTGGACATGATGTTCTCTATAGAATCCACGGGTGTAGTATTTATATATCATCGCTACTTTTCGATTATCATTGTTGCTCTGTTTGTCTAATTTATTCGACACACATTGGGTTGATAAGATAGTAATACAGAAAAAAGTAAGTAGAATTTTCATATTTTAAATTAACTCAGCATCAGTTGGGCTTTTTTTAGAGCTGCAACCAATAGATCTATTTCTTCTTTTGTATTGTAAAAAGCAAAAGACGCGCGTGCAGTTCCTGAAATTCCGTAAAAATCCATAATCGGTTGTGCGCAGTGTTGGCCGGTTCTAATGGCAATACCTAATTTGTCTATAATAGTTCCTAGATCGTAAGCATGAACACCATCAATATTGAACGAGATAACAGATGTTTTGTTGCTTGAGGTACCATAAATCTTTAAGCCCTCAATTTCCAGCAGCTTAGTGGTGGCGTAGGCTAAAAGTTCATTTTCATAAGCCGCTATGCGTTCGAATCCAATAGAATTCATATAATCAACAGCTGCTCCAAAAGCTATCCCACCACAAATGTTTGGTGTTCCAGCTTCAAATTTATGCGGTAAATCAGCGTAAGTTGTCTTGTCGAAAGTAACCTCGGAAATCATTTCACCACCACCCTGGTATGGAGGTAGTTTTTTTAACCATTCTTCTTTGGCATATAACATTCCTACACCAGTTGGGCCACACATCTTATGGGCCGATGTGACGTAGAAATCAACATCTAACTCTTGTACATCAGCCTTAATGTGTGGGCAAGCTTGTGCGCCATCTACAAGTACAGCTGCACCTACACTGTGGGCTTTTGTAATAATTTTTTTGATGGGGTTAATGGTGCCTAAAGCATTTGAAATATGATTCGTAAAAATTAATTTAGGTTTTAATTTTAGTAGGGTCTCAAATTCATCCATGTCTAGTTCTCCTTCTTGAGTCATCGGAATTACTTTGAGTAGTGCTCCTGTTTTTTCACAGAGCATTTGCCATGGAACAATATTACTGTGGTGTTCAAGAGCAGAAACCAACACGACATCATTTTTTTTAAGAATAGATCCGAAGCCACTGGCGACAAGATTAATGCTGTGTGTTGTTCCCGATGTGAAAATGATTTCGTGTGCGTGTTTAGCATTAAAATGTTTCTGGATGGTTTGCCTCGATTCTTCGTACTTATCTGTAGCTTCCTGACTGAGTTGGTGTACACCGCGGTGAATATTAGCGTTGTATAGGCTGTAATAATCAACAATTACATCAATTACCTGCTTTGGGGTTTGTGCAGTTGCAGCATTGTCAAAATAAACCAAAGACTTCCCATTGACTTTCCGGCTTAATATGGGAAAATCTTTTCGAATTTCATGGACATTTAAATAAGTATTCTGATTTTTCATTACAAATCAAATCCAATATTAACACCAAGTTTTTGTGCGATCAATTTATTAACTCGATTTTTGAGCTGTGGAATTTTAACGCTTTCTAGAACATTGTTAGCGAATGCATACATCAGCAATGCCTTTGCTTCCCTTTCTGGGATACCGCGCGCGCGCAGGTAAAACATGGCATTTTCATCCAATTGACCTATAGTACAACCGTGAGAACATTTCACATCATCAGCAAATATTTCAAGTTGTGGTTTTGTGTTTATAGTCGCTTTATCATTGACCAATAAATTATTGTTCGCTTGGAAGGCATTTGTTTTTTGAGCTTCCTTTTCAACGACAACTTTACCATTAAAAACACCAACAGCACTATCGCCAAAAATCCCTTTGTAATCTTGATGACTTTCGCAATTGGGTTGTATATGATGTACGAGCGTGTTGTGGTCTACATGTTGTTTGTTACCAATGATTGTAACACCTTTTAATGTAGAATCAATGCGCTGTCCTTTTTGATAAAAGTTCAGGTTATTTCTTGTGAGCTTTCCTCCAAAACTAAAAGTGTGAACGGCAACATTACTTTCTTTATGTTGTTCAATGAATGTGTTGTCTATAAGTGACGCTTCAGATTTATCGTTTTGTACTTTGTAGTAATCTATAACAGCTCGTTTACCCGCAAAAATTTCTGTCACACTATTTGTTAGAGTTGGATTTTCACTTAAACTTTGGTGGCGCTCGATGATTTGTACCTGCGCATTTTCATCAACCACGATTAAGTTTCTGGGCTGCAATAACATAGCTGTCTCCTTTCCTGTAGAAAAATGTATGATTTGAATCGGGCGATCAGAAAGTTTATTCCTTTTGATATGAATGTAAGCTCCTTCGTGACAAAAGGCAGTGTTTAGTGCATTTAATCCGTTTTTTTGAGCAATTTTATTGAAATAATTTTCAATTACTGCTTGATATTTTGGTTTATTCAATGCAGATGACATGAGGCAAATGTCAATGGCTTCGTGGGTAGTTTTTGACAAATGTGAAGCATATTGTCCATCCACGAAGACAATTTTATAACTATCGATATCGTGTATAAAATAGGGCTGTACATCTTTGTATTCAACTGTATTTTCGGTATTTGCAAAAACACTAAAGTCTTCCTTAAGGACTTTAGTTAACGAAGTATACTTCCAATCCTCATTTTTTTTAGTTGGAAAACCTTCATTTTCAAAAACTTTAATCGCCTCACCTCTTAAGTTAGCCATTAAGTTGCTTTCCATTGAAATTTGATTTTCAAAGGCAATAAAGGAAGACAATAATTTTTCTTTTAGGCTCATAAAACCGTAAATTAGTTAGCGTTGATTCACTTCTTTTTTGATCCAATCATAACCTTTTTCCTCAAGTTCAAAGGCCAGTTCTTTACCGCCAGACTTCACAATTTTTCCATCGTAAAGGACATGAACAAAATCAGGAACAATATAATCTAACAGGCGCTGGTAATGTGTGATCACTAATACAGCATTGTCCTTGGTTTTTAATTTGTTGACTCCATTGGCTACGATTCTTAATGCATCAATGTCAAGACCAGAATCCGTTTCGTCCAAAATAGCTAGTTTTGGTTCCAACATTGCCATTTGAAATATTTCATTTCTTTTTTTCTCACCCCCAGAAAAACCTTCGTTTAGTGAGCGCGAAAGAAATTTGCGATCAATCTCTAAAAGTTCTGATTTTTCACGGATACGTTTCAACATTTCACTAGCAGGCATGTCTTCTAAGCCTTTTGCTTTACGTGTTTCGTTGAGGGCTGTTTTGATAAAATTTGTAACTGTAACTCCAGGAATCTCAACAGGATATTGAAACGACAAAAACACCCCTTGGTGTGCACGCTCTTCAACGCTCAATTCACCAATGTCCTTACCGTCGAAAAGAATTGATCCTTGCTCGATTTCATATTCTTCTTTACCCGCAATTACCGAAGCAAGTGTACTTTTGCCAGAGCCGTTGGGGCCCATTATGGCGTGTACCTCACCTGCTTTAATGTCTAAATTAATTCCTTTTAAAATAGATTTTTCATCTATTTGTGCATGTATGTTTTTTATTTCTAGCATAGTTAATTTGTTCCTAGAATTAGCGTATTATTAGGTTTTTTATCTGCTTTAACAGATATAATTTTTTTGACATCAAATTTCTTTTCCCATAGGATTTTTTCATGTTTTTCAGTAGAAATAATCCCTTTGAGTTCTACGTAAATAATTTCTGAATCAGTTGTTTGAAGTTGTGCCGCTCGCTTGTTGAGCTCAAGTACTTTTTCGCTCATGTAAACCCCGTAAATTTCGTGATCTGTCTGCAACACAGCGGCATCATCAAAGAACAGATATCCACCTTTAATGGTTGTGAGCTTATCGGAAGAATTTACACATCCAAAATTGATTATAAGCAGAAATATAAAGCTGATTTTTTTCATGATTCTAAAATTTATCCAACAGAGCCTTCAAGACTTATCTCTAATAATTTTTGAGCCTCAACGGCAAATTCCATAGGTAATTTGTTAAGTACATCTTTGCTAAAACCATTTACAATAAGCGCAATGGCTTTTTCAGTATCAATGCCTCTTTGATTACAATAAAAGATTTGATCTTCACCGATTTTACTCGTGGTGGCTTCATGTTCAATTTGTGCTGTTTTATTTTTGGCTTCAATGTAAGGAAAAGTGTGTGCCCCACATTCATTACCCATCAACAAGCTATCGCATTGGGAGAAGTTTCGGGCGTTAGTCGCTCTAGAGCTTACTTGCACTAATCCTCTATAACTATTTTGTGATTTTCCTGCGGAAATTCCCTTGCTTATAATGGTTGATTTAGTGTTTTTACCAAGGTGAATCATTTTGGTACCTGTATCTGCTTGTTGGTAGTTATTGGTTACAGCTATTGAGTAAAATTCACCAACAGAATTATCACCTTTTAAAACACATGACGGATATTTCCAAGTTACTGCACTACCCGTTTCAACTTGGGTCCATGAGATCTTTGCATTTTTTTCGCATAATCCGCGTTTTGTAACAAAGTTGTAAACCCCCCCTTTTCCTTCCGCATTCCCAGGATACCAGTTTTGAACAGTAGAGTATTTAATTTCTGCATCCTCTAATGCAATAAGTTCCACTACTGCTGCATGCAATTGATTTTCATCCCGACTTGGCGCTGTGCATCCTTCTAAATAACTTACGTAGCTTCCTTGGTCTGCGATAACCAATGTGCGTTCAAACTGTCCTGTTCCAGCTTGGTTTATTCTAAAGTATGTGGAGAGTTCCATTGGGCAGCGCACACCTTTTGGGATGTAGCAAAAACTTCCATCACTAAATACTGCGCTGTTCAGTGCAGCATAATAGTTATCCCTTTTGGGTACAATTGTACCTATATGTTTTTTGACCAATTCAGGGTGTTCTTTTATGGCTTCAGAAATGCTCATAAAAATGATGCCTTTTTCTGACAATGTTTTTTTAAAAGTAGTGGCGACTGATACTGAATCAACAACAACATCCATTGCAACTCCTGATAGTTTTTTCTGTTCGTCTAAGGAAATGCCCAGTTTCTCAAATGTTGCTAAAAGTTCTGGATCTACTTCGTCCAGAGAATCGTATTTTGGCTTGCTATTGGGTGCCGAGTAATAGGATATGGCTTGAAAATCAGGTTTTTCATATGAAACGTTTGCCCAATCGGGTTCATCCATTTCCTTCCAAATTTTGAAGGCTTCTAGCCGCCAATCGGTCATCCATTTGGGTTCATTTTTTTTCTCAGAAATAGCGCGTACAATAGACTCATCTAGACCTACAGGAAAGGTCTCAGACTCTATATCTGTGTAAAAACCATATTCGTACTGCTTGGTTTTTAGCTCTTCTCTTAAGTCGTCTTCAGTGTACTTGTTCATTCCTGTGTTTTGTTAATTATTTAAAGAGAAAAAGATTCTCCACAACCACACGTACGGTTGGCATTTGGGTTTTTAAAAACGAAACCACTACCGTTAAGACCACCTGAATAGTCCAAGGTTGTTCCGATTAGGTATAGAAAGCTTTTGGTGTCTACAATTATTTTGATGCCATTGTCTTCAAAGAGTTTATCGCTTTCATTTTGGCTTTTATCAAATTTTAAATCATAGGATAAGCCTGAGCAACCTCCGCTCTTTACTCCAACTCGTACAAAATCGGTTGCTGGGTTAAAGCCATCTTCTTGCATGAGAGTTTCAACTTTACTTTTTGCTACTTCGCTTACATTTATCATAACTTCTTAAATAGAAAGTTTCTAAATTAGGGAACAAATATACAACATAACAACTTACGATGCTATTTGCTAACATTATATTAGCATATGCAATTATAGGTTTTTATTATGGTTGTGCGTACTGAGGGTTATTAATGAAGTTAAAATCTGAGAGCGATAACAAAAATGCTTTTAGATTTGCTTTTTCTGTTGGGTTTAGTTGCACCCCACCTTGTGCTACTTTTTTCATCAGTGGATCTATAGTCGCAGAATTTTGTAGTCCTTCGCTGTAGTGGTCGATGACCTCATCTAAGGTTGCAAATCTCCCGTCATGCATATAAGGCGCTGTAAAGGCTAGATTGCGCAGCGAGGGTGATTTAAATTTGGCATTGTCATTAGGGTCGCCTGTTGCTAGCGCCAGCCCCAAGTCTGTCGGGTTGGCATCTAGCCCGTTGTTGTGAAATTTATTATCAGTCCAAAGAGGGTTGTTTTCACTGCCGTGACAATGAAAACAATCGCCACGATTTTCATCCATAAAAATATTAAATCCTTCAATTTCTTCCGAAGTAAGGGTAGCTTGCCCCAAAAGATAGCGGTCAAATTTTGAATCAGCTGAAATAATACTGCGTTCGAATTGTGCGATGGCTTTACTTATCACGATGGAGTCGATTGTTGCGCTTCCAAAAGCTTGTTCAAAAAGTGGGGGATATGTAGTGTCTTGCTGTAGCTTGTGCACAAGGCTTTGGAGGGTGTTGTGCATTTCAATAGGGTTAGTTATGGGGTCAAATACCTGCCGTTCAAGGCCTAATTCTCTTCCATCCCAGAAAAACCTATCATCATAATTCCATGCTAAGTTAAATAGGGGCATACCATTTCGGGTTCCTTCAATGTTATCAATGCCTATACTGTATTGCAGGCCATCGGTAAAGGCCTTTGTTGGGTTATGGCAGTTGGCGCAAGATTGAGTGTTATCGGCTGAAAGTTGTTTATCAAAAAACAATCGTTTGCCTAATGCAATACCCTCTTGAGTTAAAGGGTTATTCGTTGGAATTACAGGCGGCAAGATTCGTCCTTCGAATACTTCTGGGATGTTTAAATTTACGGGCGTTGGGACATAGCCATTAATTACAGCTGCTTCATCCTCTGAACAAGAAAGGCATAGGGCGAAAATGAAGATTATATGTTTTAAATTGTTACTCAACAGATACTAAGTTAAAAACATTTTGACCATTATTAAACATCAAAATTTGCGCCGCACTGTTGGGCATCAACATTTGATTGTATTCATTTAAATCCCACAAATAGGGGTTTTCAAACCATTGCGATATATCCATTTCTATATTAATTTGGGTATTCTCTGAAAGTGTTATAGCGCCTAAGTTTATTTCAAAAAAGGTGTCTTGAGGGAAACTAGGATTTGGTCCTGGGTTATCTGTCGCGCGAATTGCATGGTAATTGTATCCTGCCTGCGCTCCAGTGGAGTTTACAAACTTCCCGTCCAGCTGCATATAGTGGTATCCACCGCCCAGCATTGCTGGAACATTCCAAGACGCAGAGTTCAATTCAGGGTATATTCCATCGCCATTGTCCTCATTTGTGAACCCAAAAATAAAAGAAACCTTAGTATATTCTCCTAAAGAAACGGATTGATTTGAACTAAAATTCAATGTGCTTTCATTTTCCAAATCCACAAGGGTGTATTCGTCTAGTGTTGTGACATCTCCTGAGGCCTTGGTTAATTGTATTTTAGAAATTAGATACCTCAATCGTTCAATGCTGAGTTCGTTGCCATATGCATTTGTGAATTGAATATTATTAAAGTCTTCGTTTGTTACTAATGCGTCACCCCATTTGTGTGCAAATGTCAAATTTATGGGCGCTGTAGCTAAAACATTATCTTTATTGTCAGATGAACAACCAAACAAAGAAAGGGTAAATATTAAAAGTGTCAGTTGAAGTTTCATTGGCTTGCATTGATTATTAGAATATCTGTAAAACCTTTGTTTTCCGGCAAATCTAAATTAGAACTGTTAGAATTTCCAACGCCAATTATTGCACCATTTTCAAGCTCAGTAACATCCATCAAAAGATCAATATCACTTCCGCCCAACGAGGATTGTGCTTTGAGTGTTCCATGGGTATTGATTTTGAAGAGCCAGGCATCATTTTGCCCATTATTATTTGTGAGATCTCCATTATCACTTCTCGAATTCCCAGCAACAATAAAATCATTATTTTGGGTTATACAGATAGATTGAACACCGTCAAACCCACTCCCTCCATAACTGTTTTCCCACAGCACAACACCATCAGAATTTATTTTAACTGCCCAAATATCTGCAGCGCCATTGTTTGAAGAAATATCTATGTCGTTGCTTCTGCTGTCCCCAACAATAATAAAATTTCCGTCTTGAGTCCCAGTAATTGCCCTGGCTTCATCAATTTCACTACCTCCATAAGATTTTTCCCAAATTAGAGTACCTGAGCTGGAAACTTTTAAAACCCAAAAATCATATGACCCTTTGTTGTTATTGATGTCTACATCCTCACTGTCTGAGGATCCAACAATTATAAAGTTTCCATTTTGTGTTTCAACAGCATCATGGGCCGTATCTGTAAATGTGCCGCCAAAATAACGACTCCATTGGAGGTTACCATCTGTGTCGAGTTTAATGACCCAATAATCTCCACCTGCGTGTCTTTGAATGTTTATGCGGCTATTTCCTTCACCCTCAGAAGCTGAAACATCAAGGACTCCAGATAATAGATACCCTTGATCTTGAGTTTGAATAACAGAAAAAGCACTGTCGGCACCTGCGTAACCTAAGGATTTTTCCCAAAGTATTGTTCCTGTGCTGTTGAGTTTTGCTAGCCAAAAGTCATTGTAACCTGCATTGGCTGAAACATCATTATCGCTGCTTTTACTGCTGCCTATGATTGCATAACCGCCGTCATTGGTCACGATTATATCTTGCCCGCGGTCATCGTCTGAACCTCCATAAATTTTTTGCCATTGTTGTTCTCCTTCAGCACTAAATTTTAACAAAAGATAATCGTAAGAGTTATTGGTTTTGTTTAAAATATCTTCATCCATGCTTTGGGTGTATCCCAAAACGGCATAGCCTCCATCTGAAGTGCTTACCACTGATTGAGCACTCTCATTTCTTGTTCCACCTAGGGTTAAAATTTGTTGAATTTCTATAGCTTCATTTTCAGTTGAAGGTTGATTATTTTCAGTAGAACTACACCCCACTGAGCCAAGAAGTATAATGAGAACAAAACAAACTATTTTAATGTTTTGTATTAAGTTCATTGAGATTTTATTAATTGCTTTTTTTGACAATGAACAGGCCTTTTTCTATGTCGCTTATGATTATATTTCCGCTTTCGAAATAGGGATAAACATTCCACACACCATTGAAATTGGCGTTATCATTTTCAGGGTAAGTATCGAAAAAGCCTACTTCACTCATGGATTGATTTTCGATATCACTGATGCTAATTTCGCGCATACCCGCTCTGTAGCTAGCTAAGAAATAACTATCGCCAAGAGTGTATCCGTTATGGTCAATGGAGGTGTTTTGTGAAAAATACTCAAAACTTAAAGTTGGATCATCCAAATCACTGAAATCAAAAATCAGTGTTCGTGTATTGTTGCCAAAGTTTAGCTCGTCGAGCTCATCTCCCACGATAAAGAATCGCAAATCTTCTGTAAACCAACCTTGATGAGTATACTTGATGTTGCTGTAGTCGGTTGTTGAAATTGTTGTTGGATTTTCTTTGTCTGAAACATCAACAATAACGACTTCGTCTTCATTGCTGCCAATAAGGATTTCTTTTCCTGTAAAATCTGTGTCAGGCCCATTGTATGTTACCACCTGTGCATCATGAGAATAACCACCATCACTGAATCCACCTTCAAAAACAGGCGAAGTTGGGTTTTGGATATTAATAAATAAAGGACCACCTTGATAAGGCCCATTTCTATTGGTACCTACAACATAAGCATAACCAGACTCTTCGTTAATGACAATATTGTGGGCACTGCCAAACTCAGTGAAATGGGTGTCTGCATTAAACTCAATCGGTGGATTCTGCACATCACGCAAGCGGGTTAAATCAAATACTTGCATCCCATGACTCCCTGCCTCAGAAACAATAAAAGCATGGTCATCATAAACTTTTATATCCCGCCAAGAGCTATTTACGGTAGCTGTAGGTAAAACACCAATGAGTCTCATATTGTTTGGGTTACTTATGTCAACAAAAGCGGCATGGGAGGAAAGCCCTATTAATGCGTATTCTTTTCCATCCTCAGAATCTGTCCAACCCCAAGAATCATTTCCCGAAATACTCCCACCTTCAGAAGAGGGAATGCTTAAATCTTCTAGGGATAAATAGCCGATTAAATCATAACCATCACAGGGAAATATGTCGGCAAAACCATTGACACATGGTTGGGCAGTAAAATTAACATCATCACAAACATCACCAATACCATCATTGTCACTATCCACTTGATCAACGTTAGCAGTTGATGGGCAATTATCTATTGCATCGTAAATACCGTCACCATCTGTGTCTGAATAAGAAACGCCAACAGCTTCATTTTCGCAGTGGAGTAGTAATCCTGTAAAGGATAGAAGTAAAAGAAAGGTAAATCTTTTTGTGGTAAAGTACATTAGTTTTAAAGTCTTATTTGGAAACCACAATTTACATTAAATTCTATTATTAAATCTTAAAAAATGCATAATTACCGTATTTTTGCACTATGATAGAAGATAAAAACCATAAGAAAACAGCGCTTTCGGCTTTAGGCGAATTTGGCTTAATTGAACATTTAACGTCTAATTTTTCTGTACAAAATACAACAACAATTTTAGGGATTGGTGATGATGGAGCAGTTCTTGATTTTAAGGATAAATCGGTTGTTATCTCAACAGATTTGTTGGTAGAGGGAGTTCACTTTGATTTGAGTTACATGCCCCTCAAACATTTGGGATACAAAGCAGTTGTTGTAAACTTATCTGATATTTACGCCATGAATGCACAAGCGACTCAGATAACCGTTTCTATAGCGGTATCAAATCGTTTTGGATTGGAGGCATTGGAAGCTCTGTACGATGGTGTTCGCACTGCAGCTTCTATTTATGGTGTCGATGTAATTGGTGGAGATACGACCTCTTCCCAAAGTGGTCTTACGATTTCAATTACAGCTATTGGTGAAATAAGTTCTTCTAAAATTGCAAAACGAAGCGGAGCTAAATCAAATGATCTCCTCGTAGTTACAGGAGATATTGGTGCTGCTTACTTGGGGCTTCAGGTATTGGAGCGCGAAAAAGAAGTTTTTAAAGTCAATCCAAACAATCAACCGGATTTGGATGCTTATACTTATATTATTGAACGTCAATTGAAACCAGAGGCGCGAAAGGATATCATTCAATTGCTTCAAGATCTTGAGGTTCAGCCAACTGCTATGATTGATATTAGCGATGGCTTGTCTTCAGAAATTATGCATATATGTAAACAAAGTAATGTTGGTTGTGATTTATACGAAGAAAAAATTCCGTTGGACCCTCAAGTAATTTCGACTTGTGAAGAATTTAATATGGACAGCACTACAATTGCTTTGAGCGGAGGTGAGGACTATGAGCTTTTGATGACCATTAGTCAAGAGGACTATTCTAAAATTAAAGGCAACCCAAATTTGACTGTAATTGGATACATGACTGAGCCAAGCTCTGGCATGCATTTGGTTACTCGAGGAGAAGAAAAAATTCCCCTAAAGGCACAAGGCTGGAATAGTCTAAGTAAAGATTAATTTCTCCAGTGTATACTTTCCATTAGTTTTACAATATCATTTTTGACATAATCTACAGCCGGTAAAATTGAGTCATAATTTGGCCGTGTTTTGAAGTATAAAGCGCCTGACAGAAAATGTTTTTTTTTGTCAGAAACATAAAACTGCAGCTGTGAGGCAACAGGCCCGCTGAGTTCATATAATTTACCAAATGTTTTTGTGGTTTCATTTTCAAACGAACGCTCAGAAACCTCTCGAGCAATTTGCGCATGTTTTTGGGTAATCGATTTAGCTTCTGAAAGATAAGTTTGAAGGTTGTTGTCCAAATTATTATATGTTAAATATAAGGTGGCATTTAGCGTGTTATAATTTAGATTTAACCCGTGTAACTGTTTATTTTTTGTTATAGTCTCAACTGTAGCGATTTTATTTTTTTTAAATGAAAAAGGCATTGCGGTTTTTAATGGTTGGTATTTAGCTTTGGGGTAATCTAGACGTAAAAAAGCCTTTGGTTTTGGTACGTTTGTTTGTTGGCAAGCAAAACAAAAACAAATCAATATGACTATTAAACGATGCATTATTTCTGAAGTTTAACCTTTAGTTGTTTTATTCTTTTGTTGTCAATACCTTCAACAACAAATGTGTAGGAATTAAATTTTATTTTAGATCTAATTTTAGGAAAGCTCTTGGAAATTTCAAGCACAAATCCAGCAATAGTTTCTGCTTCTCCTTTATAGTTTTCGAATATAGACTCATCCTCAAGTTTGATGATCCTGTAGAAATCTTTCAGCGCTGTTTTACCATCAAATACATAATTATTTTCGTCAATTTTTGAATAAATCAAATCATCATCATCAAATTCATCGCTAATATCTCCTACAATTTCTTCTATTATATCTTCCAAAGAAACCACTCCAGATGTCCCACCATATTCATCTACCACAATAGCTAGATGAATTTTTTTCTCTTGAAACTCAACCATCAAATCATCTAACTTTTTGTTTTCTGGGACAAACAATGGCGCTCTTAATAAGCTATACCAGTCGAATTCTTTTTTTTGCAAATGAGGTAAAAGATCTTTAGCATATAAAATTCCAGATACAGAGTCTATAGAGTTCTCATAAACTGGAATTCTTGAGTAACCATGAGCTACAATTTCTGGGATAATAGCCTCAAATTTTAATGATGATTCTAATGCAAAAATGTCGATACGAGGGCGCATCACTTGTTTTGTGTCTGTATTCCCAAATGAGACTATGCCCTTAAGAATTTTCTGTTCCTCTTTGGTTGTATCCTCTTCGCTTGTTAACTCTAGTGCTTGAGAAAGATAATCTACATTCAGATTAGATTTTTGTTTTCCTAGCCCTTTATGGATCATTAAAGTAACCCTGCGCATCGGCATGCTGATGGGTGCAAACAGAACATCTAAAATCTTTAGCGGTCTTGCCATGAATTTTGAGAATTTTAAGTTGTTTCTGTTGGCATATATTTTCGGTAAAATTTCACCAAACATTAAAATCAAAAAAGTAATAATAATGACCTCTATAAAAAACACCAAATTGATTTTAAAAAACACCAAGTCAAGTTCGGAATTAATGCCTTTAAATAGGAGTTCGCTAAGCGAAGCAAAAAGTAAGACGATCCCGATATTTATAAAGTTATTAGCAACTAAAATGGTGGCTAACAATTTCTTTGGTCGACGCAGCAGAGCATTAATTATTTCAAGTGCTTTTGAGGGGGTGTTTTCTTCTGGTTCTAAATCTGATTTACTTAAAGAAAATAGAGCTACCTCTGCACCAGAAATAAGGGCAGAGCATACCAAAAGAATTATGAGAGAGATCCCGCCGAATACCAAGTGGGTGTCTACAAAATTTAGGAATAGAGTGGGCTCAGCGTCCAAATGAATTTAGTTGGTGGTACAATATTAAAAGGGCAAATCATCATGATTTTCTGTTTCCGTCGATGATGGGTTTACTGCTTGCTGTGGTGAAGACTCCACAGGAGTATTAGCCGATTGTTGCGTCTGGTCAGTTTTTGCAGTCAAAAATGTAAAATCTGAACATACAATTTCGGTGGAGTAACGATCACTTCCTTTATCATCTTGCCACTTACGAGTTTTAAGGCGTCCTTCAATGTATACGCGATCTCCTTTTTTTAAATACTTTTCGCAAATTTCTGCTGCCTTATTGCGTACAACAATGTTGTGCCATTCTGTATTGGTCACCTTTTCGTTTGTTTGTTTGTTGGTGTATGTCTCATTAGTAGCCAGAGGGAAGCGCCCTACACAATTGCTGTCATCAAAATAGTGGATTTTAACGTTATCACCCAAATGACCGATGAGCATGACTTTATTTAGAGTTCCAGACATATGTTTTAGTTGAAAGATGATGAATATTTAAGTTATAAAGATATTTAAAAAAATGATAACTAAGATTGAAATTTCTTAATAAATCGATCAATAACTATAGGGACTGCATATTTTGAAATTTCCGACCATAGCACTCCCTCTTTTAACGATTCGCAGGTGTTTAATATCCAAAAGTTGATGTGTAAATCTTGATGTGAAAGTCGGTGTACGACCTCTTTATTGTTGAACAAATCCACTGTTTCGATCATTAGATCCTTAGTTTTGATATGATTTTGATTTAATTTAAGATCTGTTTTAGTCATCTTTTCAGAAGTTTCAAAA
Organism: Bacteroidota bacterium; assembly: GCA_027593245.1. GTDB lineage: Bacteria > Bacteroidota > Bacteroidia > Flavobacteriales > Flavobacteriaceae > UBA3537. The sequence goes on from JAQCJC010000034.1 coordinate 19,030, forward strand.
AGAGGAAATTGGTAGAGGTTTTGCCAAATACCCTTACTCGTTCGCTGTTCAAGTATTGTTTTCCCGTCTATTGATTTTAGCACCAAAAAGTTTAAATATCGTTTTTTTCTTTTCGTTTTATTTAGCTTTGTGGGGAGGATAGTAATTTTCCCTGTATTATAGGCCACGCAGTCCATAGTAAGAGGGCATATTGAGCAATCTGGAGATTTGGGTTTACATTGGCGTGCACCAAATTCCATGATGGCCTGATTATAATCACCAATTTTAGTTTTTGGCAAAAGAGATGAGGCCAGAGTTTTGAATTGCTTAACGCCTTGAGTTGAGTTTATGGGTGTGTCTATTCCAAAAAATCGAGACAACACTCTATAAACATTGCCATCGACTACGGCTGTTTTTTCCTCGTAGCAGATGGAAGCAATTGCACTCGCAGTATAATCACCAACCCCTTTGAGTTGTAATAGATCTTTGTAGCTTTTAGGAAAAACCCCATTTAGCTCCTCAGCAATATATTTGGAGGTAAGGTGTAGATTTCTTGCTCTTGAGTAATAACCCAACCCTTGCCAGTCTTTGAGAACCATATCTTCACTTGCATTGGCAAGATCAAAAACTGTTGGATAATGGGCAATAAACTTCAAATAATAGGGCAATCCTTGTTTAACTTGAGTTTGTTGTAGTATGATTTCGGACAACCAAATGCTGTAGGGGTCTTTATTGAGGCGCCATGGCAGATCTCTTTTATGAATTGAATACCAATGGGTTAATTTTGAATTAAAGTTCATTTTTTTCAAGCATCAGCAACAAAAATAAACTATTCAACGGATAAATTTTAATTCTTAAGGATTGAAATATTGAAATTAAAATACATATATTTGCAAGCCCTTAAATGACATTAACTTAAAAGTGCAATAAAATGACAAAAGCAGAAATTGTATCGAAAATTTCTAATGACTTAGGAATTGAAAAAACTGACGTTCTTGCTACTGTGGAATCTTTTATGAACGAAGTAAAAGCATCCCTAGAGTCAGGCAATAACGTTTACCTCAGAGGTTTTGGTAGTTTTGTGATAAAAACTCGTGCGGAGAAAATTGGTAGAAATATATTAAAAAATACATCCATTAAAATCCCTGCACACAATATACCGTCTTTTAAACCCTCAAAAGTATTTCTTGATGGTGTTAAAAAGAAGGTTAAAGTAAATAATTAATTAATAAAAAAGGTATATATGCCCAGTGGTAAAAAACGTAAAAGACACAAGGTAGCTACGCACAAGCGTAAG
>JAQCJC010000120.1 GCA_027593245.1 Bacteroidota bacterium
TTTGAAAAAATGTGGAATAGCACAGAGAAATTTCAATATAATTTTCACAAAAAGAAAAGATTAAAGAAGAGCATTAGATTTTGGAAAAACTAAGCATTTTATTTTTTAATTCACTTCTCAGTTTTCCAAATTTTTCTGAGTTTTATGTATTTCAAATAAGTGACATTAAAAGTTTCCTTACTTATTAGCCAACCGTTTTTTCCGTCCAAGAATCCACGCCTAAATAAATAAGCTTTTAAAAAAGCCCAACTTGGACGCCATATAATTTTCATAAAAGATGATTTTATTCCTAAATCGTAGTACGATTGAGCTGCTATACTGGAAAAACGTTCAACTTTCTCTCTATGTTCTTTGTAGTCTCTATATATCCAATGCAATAAATCTCCTTTTAATCTTCCGCTTTTACGTCCATGGTAAAGCTTAAAGCTATCATGGGGATTAATTCCTTTCCATTCTCCTGCGTTTTTTTTAAATAGGCGTAATTTTCTATCGGGATACCAATCAGAGTATTTAATCCATTGCCCACAATAATTATTTAAACGATTACAATAATAGCCGTCTAGAGTCCAGTTGTTTTTAATTTCTAATATTGAATTTTTTAATTGTTTTGAAAGTGCCTCATCACCATCGAGAGAAAGAATATAATTAAATCTAGCTTTTGACATTGCAAAGTTCTTTTGTTCTTTGTAGCCTAGAAACTTTTGTTCGACAAACCTAACATTATATTGCTCGCAAATTTCTTTTGTAAGATCTGTGGAGAAAGAGTCAATAACTAAAATTTCATCTGCCACAAATTCCAAAGAGGAGAGACACTTATCTATATGTTCTGCCTCGTTAAAGGTAATAATTACTGCTGATAATTTGATAGCCATATTTAAGTTTACATTTTAGGCTTGAAAGGTCTATTGAAACTTTTTAAAGTAAACGTTCTAAGGCGCTTCCTTATTTTATATTTTCGAATAAAATTCCATGGCTTTGTCTTCATATGAGAGGTGTCTTTAGTAAGTAAGTCTATACAAGCCTCTATCACACGAGCACTTGATTTACCATCCTCATAGGGATGAAGTTCTTTAGTAAATTTATTAATATTATCCAATAATTGGGCAGGGTATTCTAGTGCTTTCTTGAGTGCATATTCAATATCTTCAACGTCTTCTATTTGTACTAAATAGTTGCGTTTCACATTATGTCTAAATGTAACCACAGGTTTTTTTTGTAGTAAATATTCCTGAATCGCTGATGTAGTGTCCGCAAGCATTACATCTGTTTTTTTGAATAATGGAATCAAGTCCGTCGTGTTTTCATATCTCAAATTATTATTTTGAGCATTTTTCCAACGGTCAATAATTTCTTTTGGAATTTTTGGGTGAAGTACAACAATGAATTTAAATAATCCACTTTCAGATAGGTCTTTTATTTTTTTAATAACCGCATCGTTATATGCTAAGCTTAATCGTTTAGTAAATGTGGAGGCCACCATGACAGTTGGGCTGCTGTGAAATTCTCGTTTTACTATTGGGAATAAAGGATCTACTTTACTCCAGCCTGTTTCGGCTACTTCAAAATGTTTCAGTTTTTTAGAAAGGGTTTTAAAAACAGAAGTAGTACTTGGTCCTTGAGTACAGTATAAATCAAAAAAACCACGTATTCTAAAATGTGATTCGGTTTTTTTTTCAGGTCTTTTATGGGTTAAAAATCCATGGAAAATTTGAACTTTTAGAGCGTTAATAAAATCTGGAATGTCATTAGTAATAGCTAAAATTACATGAGGTCTATAAATGCTTACTTGCTCAATAGTATTAAGCTGGTTAGTTTTGTGTTTTAGTGCTTTTTTTCCATCCTCCAAATCTGAAAACCATTGTATTTCCCAACCTCGTTTTATTATTTCTTTTTCCAAAGGCATTCCAATTGGTAAAGCGTAACTGTATGAAATGTAAATCAGAAATTTATAATGCATTTATATTACTTTTTAAATCTTAATGTATTTGGTCTATTGCGAGTGAATTTTATTTTTCAACCAATTTAAAATGTATGTACATTTTTTTGGAGGACATAAATCTAAGCTTTGGCTTGCAAAAAAAAGTCTATTTTTTGAAAATAAATTAAGCTTTAATTTGTACCATAGTAGTGGTTTTTTGTAGGATCTAAAATAAAGTAACTGTCTCTCTTTTTTAAGAACACAAGATTCATTTTTTATTTCAATGTGGTTTGCTAGACCTTGAGGTGTAAATTGATTGGCATTTCTAAATCTATACTTAATATTCCTGTGAAATATTTCAGGATTGTTTTTAAAAAAGGTTTCAAAAGTAGATATTCGCATAGGGTGGGGCGTATGCCTAAAATTATAATAAGCATCAAAGCCAACTAATTTTGCAGCAAGTTGTTGGGCAAATTTATGTCCTTTTCTCTGAGTTCTAAATTTTTTATAAAATTTATTTTCATCAAAACTTTTCCATCTCCCTCTTAAAACGGGTAAACCATTAATAAAAAAATCTTCTATTTTAGTTTCGTTAATTAAAAAAAAGTCGTCATTAAAGTAAATAAAATGTTCAGATAAGTTTGGTATTCGGAATAAACAACTCTCTATAGACCTACAATTGAATGTTGGTAAATAAGTTTTGTGCTCTTTAAAAATCTCTTTATGATCAACAATAGTCACAGTTCTGTATTGACCTTGATTTTTTTTATTATTTAAAAATTCTGGTTTTTGGTTATCTGTTACTAAAAAAATCTGTCTTACAAACGGAGCAAACTTTAGAATAGAATCAATAGTGTATTGTACTTCATTGACTTGATCAAAACGTGTTCTGAATGATTTTGACTGAATTTTCTCTTTTTGCTCAAGATAGGATAGCATTTTTGCTTTGTGATTTTGATCTTCCCCATCAACCCATAAAATCACAACATCTACAGGGTGCGATGATTTAGTTTTGGTGACTACACGTTTTTTTGTCATCTAATTATTTTTGGAAGCGTAAAATAATCACCGATAATTCTATTGTATTTTTCGGGGTAGAACTTTTTTCGTCCATCAGATGGATAAAAAGTCATCTCGCCAAATATTGTTTTTCCTTCGATATCATAGAAATCTACGCGGACAAAGGGGAGCTTTTCTGAAAGTGCTTCAGCGCAATCAATCATTTCTTTTAGATTTACAGGTTTTTCAGGTGATTTATGTATTTGTTTAAAGCGCGAAACACCAAAAGGTAAACGTTCAAAATTTAAGTCAAAAGAACCTTGTTTGTGTTCATCTTCTCTGTCCGTATGAATATCAATGAATTTAGCTTTTCCATTAAAGCAATAAAACTTAAAATCAGTTAAAGACTTTTGATTTCTTTGCTCTAGATATTTCTCAAT
>JAQCJC010000121.1 GCA_027593245.1 Bacteroidota bacterium
AATTCATTCATTAATTCTCTTTTAGGATTATGCCACATGACCGCTAACGTTTTGCAGCTAAAAGAAGTGGCGGTTTTGGAACACTAAACTGTCTATACCCAACAAACTTTATTAGTTGCAGAACTGTTTATTTTAGCACTTCCCCCGCCATTTTTTTTAGGTGCTGTTATGGGCTGGTTTTATTTACACAATCATTTTCGAGCAAATCTCAATTACTCAAACGTAAAACCCTCAATATAAACACAGTCCATTATTTCAGGTTTAGTTTTCGTTAGTTTGAATGTTTTGGGGACAGATTTTAATTTATTGATAATCAATTTTTTATCAGAATCACTTGGTCTATTATCAAAAAAAGATGATTGTCCGCCATATTCATAAAATGCATCCGAGCCGTAATAAGTAATAATTTCCCAGTATGACTGATACTCAACTACCCCATTAGCGAATTTTGTTTGATACAGAAAACCATCCAAGGTGTAAAAATTAATCGCATACGTATAACCATCTCCACAACCAGAAAGAACATAACCCCGCACAACAACTTTACTATCTAATAGCATTTCAAAATAAGCTTCCTCTGCTAATTTATCTGAATTTGTCAGGTATTTTGCCTCAACATAATTGCGCGTTTCTAAACCTTGGAAAACTCCCATAAATGATTCAATATCAAATTTATTAATGTTGTTTCTGTTTACCTGTCTGAACGCTGCAATTGAGATAGAACTAATCGAGTCTTTTTTTGGTTCCAACATTTGGACAAGCACATTCATACTATCCAATGCCCATTTCATTTTTTCTTGAAGCAATAAAATTTCTGAATCCTTAATCGATACAAGCTTTTGGTTTTCAGCAAGAGTAGTATTCAACGACTGTATTTCTTGTTTTTTAACATTGATGTCGGTATTCAAAACCCGAACGAGTGAGTCATTTGAGGTGCGATCCTTTAAAACCATTGAATTCAAACTATCAATCTGACTGGTAAGCTTAGCAATCTGCTCTTTTCTGTTTTGAGCGAATAAGGTTGTTGTCATTATAATAACGACTAACGTAAGGTAGTTTTTTTTCATTTTGTTTAAGTTGTAATTGTTTAACCATTGGGCAATTTCGGTTCAAGCTTGCCCATAACGTTTTGCGTATAAGCGCATACCAAAAGGGTTGCGCTTATACGCTGTTAGCGGCTTGTTTTTATCTTTCATATTCGCTCTAATCAAAGATAATTAATTTTGAATCTCCCGCTCCATTAAGATCTGTTTCTGAAAAAATTACAGTATATGGATAGGTACGTTCAGACATGCCATCGCCAGCAGGCTCTTTTGTAATAGTTACATTAAATACCTGGTTCTCTTTACTTTTATAACTTATCTTTTGAGTCTTAATATTTTTATCGAAAGGAGTTAAAAGAATAAAAGAATTAATGTAATCCTCATTAACTGAATATAATACTTCTTTTTCAGTGATGTATAAATCCCAAAATGGTTCAGTACCAATACCATGAAATAGAACTTTTGTTTTTTTATTTTGTATTTGTTTTAAAAGGAGATTTGCATCTGTGGGTTTTTTAAGATTACTTTCGATTAAAAGCCAATTATTCTCTTTGTCAATTTTAGGGTTACTTAACGAATCTATATCTGCTAAAAGCCTCAGGTTCTTTAGTGTTAGTGAGTCTATTTTTTGTTCCTTAGTTATGAGTTCAATGTTTATTGAATCATTTATCGAATACAATCTAATTAATTGAGAATTGAGGTTCTCGATTGTGATACTAGATTTATCCATCTCTAATTCAAAATCTTGTTTATTCTTACTAAGAAGTTGATTCAAGCTATCTAAAGTAGTGATGAAGTTTTGCCGTTCGACAGCTACTAATTGATTCAAGCTATCTAATGAAAAAGTTAGTTTTTCAATCTGTTCCTTCTTACTTTGTGCATTTGCAATAGTCATAGTAAAAACCATCATCGCACTTAAAATTATTTTCGTCATCTTATTCATTTATTTTGATTTTATTAACGCTAACGGCCTTAATAAACGGTCGTTTTAATGCCGTTTATTTATTGTTATAACCAGTTTTGTCAAGTTCTTCAAGGACTAATTTTGAAAATTCACCACCCATTTCAGGATTGGTGTTTCTTATGTTATTGGAGAAAATCACCACCAAAATACCATTATTGGGATATCTGTCGATTCTAGCAAGCCCCCCAGGAACACTGCCCGTATGACTTGTCCTATAAAGTGAATCCGATTTAATGACATCCCAACCATATGCGTAATTATTTAGCTCAGTTGTGAACATTTTCTCTTTTGATTCTTTTGAAATAAGAGTGTTATCATAAAAGGATTGATCCCACTTCAAGAAATCATCTGTTGTTGAAAATAAATTACCTCCACCCGTAAGAATGGGCATGTAAATGAATGTTGAATTATAAGTTCCAGTACTATCTGAGTAATAACCTGACACTCTATTAGGTATTATTTTCTCTGGCGCATCTGATCCTGAATTTGCCATTCCTATTATATCAAATATTTCTTCTTTCAAAAACGTTTCATATGATTTACCAGAAACTTTTTCAATTAAAGTTGATAGGATGAAATATCCAGTCCCACTATATTGAAATTTTTCTCCTGGATATCCATCGAGAGGCTGATCCTTGAATTTATCAATGATCTCATTAATAGGCGTATAAAGCATCATATTATCTTCAAAACCTTCTAAAGCCCATGAATGCATTATTCCAGATGTATGAGTTAACAACTGGTGAATAGTAATTTCTTTCCAACTCTCGGGAACATCAGAGATATGATGGGAAAGTTTATCAGTAACATTCAATTTTCCTTGCTCTTGTAATATCATAATAGCCATGGCAGTAAACTGTTTAGTAATAGAACCTATTCTAAACTTGGACTGAGATGTGTTCTTGACGCTTAGCTCTATGTTGGCATACCCATAGCTTTTTTTAAAAATGGGTTTGTTATATACTGCCACTAAAACATTTCCACTAAAATTTTCAAGATTATTGAAATATTGATCAAAACTTGGAAAAGCTATTTCTTCCTGTGAAGAATTAGATTTGTCCTCCGGTTTTTGTTTAGTTGTATCACAGCTTAGTAATGAAATAGTAATTACTCCAAAAGCCAAAAGTGATTTGTGTATGTTCTTCATAGTATTGGTTATAACTACTGTATATCGGAACAGGTTCCGATACATCGTTTTTATAGAATTTTGTTTACATATAA
>JAQCJC010000035.1 GCA_027593245.1 Bacteroidota bacterium
CTCGCCGTTTAAATGTTGATATGGCCTTTTACGTGTTTCAATATCATTACACGACGTGCTTACAATTCTCTAGATCCTGCTGTCAATACCAGTCGACCCCTTATTATTGTAATCCCTCCGAAGAGGAAGGCAAAGTTACAAAAAAACTTGTGTACCCTATCAAATCCTATTACTTTCGTGAATATATCTGTGTATACCTATGAAATTTGCCGTCATCAAAGAACGTAAATCACCTCCCGACAAAAGGGTAGTCCTAACACCAGAATCGTGCAAAAATCTTCTTAAAAATTACCCTACAGCAGAAATCGTAATCGAGGCATCAGAGATCAGAGCTTTTGCCGATACCGAATACACTGAGGTTGGTCTTGAGGTTTGCAAATCGCCCAATGATGCCGATGTGATGATTGGTGTTAAAGAAGTCCCAATTGAAGCATTAGTCCCCAATAAAAGCTATTTTTTCTTTAGTCATACCATCAAAAAACAACCCTATAACCGTATGTTATTACAGGCTATTTTGGCTAAAAACGTCACACTTTACGATCATGAAACCCTAGTGGACAAACACCACAACCGACTCATTGGTTTTGGTTACTATGCTGGCGTTGTTGGGGCTTACAATGCTTTGCGGACCATTGGTAAGAAATGGAACTGTTTTGAACTACCAATGGCCACAACGCTCAAAGGCCGTACTGAACTCAATGCATCTTTGACTAAAATAGCCCTTCCAGTACTAAAAATAGTACTTACCGGTACTGGTCGTGTAGGGCAGGGGGCCAAAGAAGTCCTCGATGCGATGAACATCAAACAAGTATCTGTATCTGCGTTTTTATCTCAATCTTTCGAAACTCCTGTTTACGTACAGTTAGATGTGTTGGACTATGTGACTCGAAAGGATGGAAGTGGGGACAGTAAAGATGATTTTTTTACCAACCCTACGGCGTATAGGTCCACTTTTAAAAAGTATACAGAAGCAGCAGATGTGTTTATTGCGGGACACTTTTATGGCAAAGGCGCACCCTATTTTTTTAGCAGAGCCGAGGCTAAAGCGGCTAATTTTAAACTCAAAGTGGTTGCCGACATATCTTGTGATATAGACGGTCCGGTGGCGTGTACCATTCGCCCCTCTACCATAGATGAGCCCATTTACGGATACGATCCAACCACAGAATCTGAAGTGAATTTCACGAACCCAAAGGCCATCGCAGTGATGGCGGTCGATAATTTGCCTTGTGAATTACCAAGAGATGCCAGTGAGGGGTTTGGGAGTACTTTTACCAAAACGATTATCCCCGCATTTTTTAATGGCGACCAAGATGGTATTTTGGCTCGTGCGAAAATGACTGAAAATGGAGCCTTGACCCCTGCGTTTTCTTACCTAAAAAAATATGTAGACGGTTTGGAATAGAACAAAAAAACCTTTCCAAATGGAAAGGTTTCTTGTAAAAAAATAATGTTTTATTAAATATTAGAGTACTCTAACATTTACTGCATTCATACCTTTTCTACCTTCTTTTAATTCAAATTCCACCGCGTCACCTTCATTGATCTCGTCGATCAATCCTGTAACGTGAACAAAATGTTCTGTGTTTGAATCATCTTCAGTAATGAATCCAAATCCTTTGGATGCATTGAAGAATTTTACTGTACCGTTTTTCACTGTATTAATTTTAATTTTAGACTGCAAAGGTAGGGTTATATAAACGAAATAAACTAATAATTTTGTTAATATATTAATAAATACAACATTTAAAATTCCATTTCTATTTGATTAGCTATCAAATCATCGAGAGTTTCTCGCTTACGAATTAAATGCGCTTGCTCATTGTACCACAGCACTTCTGCAGGTCTGTACCGTGAGTTGTAATTGCTCGACATCATAAAACAGTAGGCGCCTGCGTTGTGAAACGCCAAAATATCGCCTTCGGTGATTTCATTAATTCGCCGGTTATTGGCAAATGTGTCTGTTTCACAAATATAGCCTACAACAGAATAAAACCGCGCTTTACCTTCAGGATTAGAAATGTTTTCTATGTGGTGCTGTGCTCCGTAGAGCATAGGACGTATCAAATGATTAAAACCAGAATCTACCTGTGCAAAAACAGTGGAGGTAGTTTGTTTGATGGCATTTACTTTTGTTAAAAAATAGCCCGATTGACTGACAATGAATTTGCCAGGTTCAAAAGCAAGCGTAATCTCTTTTCCGTAATTTTTACAAAATGTATTGAAACGATCCGTAAGCTTTTCGCCTAATTCTTCAATGTTCGTTTCAACGTCGTTGGGCTTGTAGGGGACCTTAAACCCTGACCCAAAGTCAATGAAACTTAATTTTTTAAATTTTTTAGCAACTTCAAAAAGAATTTCACTGGCATACAAAAAAACATCAATATCCAAGATGTCACTTCCTGTGTGCATGTGAATACCATTGATATTCATACCCGTGTTTTCAACAATGCGCAGTAACAATGGTATTTGGTGAATGGAAATGCCAAATTTTGAATCGATATGCCCGACAGAAATATTCGTGTTTCCGCCAGCCATCACATGCGGATTGATGCGGATGCAAACCGGTGTTTTAGGATGTTTGCTGCCAAATTGCTCCAACAAATCCAAACTATCGATATTGATTTGTACACCAAGTGCCGCTACTGCTTCAATCTCTTTTAGTGACACTCCGTTGGGGGTATATATGATACGATCTGGAGCAAATCCTGCTTTTAAACCCAACTGAACTTCTTGGATCGAAACCGTATCTAATGCAGCACCTAACTTAGAAACAAATTTCAATACTGAAATATTGGTAAGTGCCTTGGCTGCGTAATGTATCTTTAAATTCTTTACTTTGCTGAATGCTTGAGTCAAACGCTTGTATTGATCCTCAATTTTATGGGCATCGTAAACATAAACTGGACTCCCATAATCCTTTGCAATTTTTAATAATGTGCTTTGTTCCATTCTTTTTTGAAATTTGAAGTGCAAAAATATATTTTACCGATCTATTGCCAATGAAAATATAAATATTATTACTATTTTTACACAAATTGTTAAATAATAAACAAATTGAAAACTATTGCTTCTTGTGTTCAGGAACTTTTGGTGGCTCGTCCCTTTTTGGAGGAAGCACTTTCACGCGAAATTATTAATTATTCGGCCCTTGCTAAAGACTTAAATCAACCGATCTCTGAACTCTTACGCAAACCCGTCAAAGACGGAGCCATTATGATGGCACTTAGACGGTACACCCCCCCGACATCTAAAAAAAATGAGCTTAAGCTGAAGCAGATTTTTAAAGATTTGGGTGACATTACTGTGCGGTCTAACCTCACTGATTTCACTTTTTACAATTCAAAAACACTTATTCATAACCATTCGAAAGTATTGGCTGAAATTGACGCCGACCGTCAAGTGTTTTATGCGTTTACTCGTGGCATACACGAGAGCAATATCATTATCTCCAGTGCCAAAAAAAATACTATTGAATCAATTTTTGAACATGAAACCCAAATTGCGACCCAAGACCAATTGTCGGCCATAAGTATTAATTTACCTAAAGGGAATTCAAAAATTGTGGGCTTATATTACCAAATATTTAAGCGCCTGGCTTGGGAAAATGTAACTTTATATGAAGTGGTATCAACCACAAACGAGTTTACCATTCTCGTTGAAGACCACTTGATTGACAATGCTTTTACAGTTATTAAGGGTCTAAAAAATCAAGAATTTTAGTTTAGGATAAGTTGTTGAAAAACAGCATTAAAAAATATTGGTAAACCGCATTAGGTTATTTACTTTTGTGGCTCAAAATTTCTGTGATTTTCACAGATTATGATCAAAAAACAAACGCATTTAAAAGATGAATCTACACGAATACCAAGGAAAAAACATTCTTAACTCATTTGGTGTAAAAATCCAACGTGGTACAGTAGCGACAACTCCTGAAGAAGCAGTAGCTGCAGCAAAAAAATTAACTAAAGAAACAGGTACGGGCTGGCACGTTATTAAAGCTCAAGTCCATGCAGGTGGTCGTGGTAAAGGCGGTGGTGTAAAACTCGCCAAAAACTTAGATGAAGTACAGTCCATTGCCAATCAGATTTTAGGGATGCAATTGGTCACTCCACAAACCTCTGCCGAGGGGAAGACCGTACACCAAGTCTTGGTTGCCGAAGACGTATACTACCCTGGCCCTACAGAACCCGATGAATTTTATATGTCCGTTTTACTCAATAGAGCCACGGGACGCAACATGATTATGTATTCCACAGAGGGCGGTATGGACATCGAAGCTGTAGCTGAAGACACACCTCATCTTATTTTCACTGAAGAAGTTGATCCGGCTACAGGACTTTTGCCTTTTCAAGCACGTCGAGTGGCCTTTAATTTAGGGCTTTCAGGTGCTGCCTTTAAAGACATGACTAAATTTGTATCCGCACTGTATACAGCTTACATTCAATCTGATGCTTCATTATTTGAAATCAATCCTGTACTTAAAACCTCAGATGAAAAAATCATGGCGGTTGATGCTAAAGTCACCATCGATGATAATGCTATGTTTAGACACAAAGATTATCTAGAATTACGTGATACTCGCGAAGAAAACCCCATCGAAGTTGAAGCTGGTGCACTCGGATTGAATTATGTAGATCTTGATGGAAACGTAGGATGCATGGTAAATGGTGCTGGACTGGCCATGGCTACTATGGATTTGATTAAACAAGCTGGCGGTGATCCTGCTAACTTCCTTGATGTTGGCGGTACAGCCGATGCAGCACGTGTAGAGTCAGCGTTCAGAATTATTTTAAAAGACCCCAGTGTCAAAGCTATTTTGATCAATATTTTTGGTGGAATTGTTCGTTGCGATAGAGTGGCACAAGGCGTTGTTGACGCCTATAAAAACATGGGTGACGCCATTAATGTACCGATTATAGTGCGTTTGCAAGGGACCAATGCCGATATTGCCAAAGCATTGATTGACAACTCTGGTTTAGATGTTCAAAGTGCGGTAGAATTCCAAGAAGCTGCAGATAAAGTTCAAGCAGTTTTGGCCTAATTGATAAGATTTTAAATGTTTAATCCAGCGTTGAGTTGCTGGATTATTTTATTTGATAGAGTTATATTTTCAGCTTAAGCACCCTTCAGTTTTTCTAATTTCTTTTGATAGCTTGTAATTTGGTCTCTAAACTTGGCAGCCATCATAAAATCCAATTCTTTAGCGGCAGCCTCCATGAGTTTTCTGGTGTCGCGTACTTTTTTTTCCAGTTCGGGTTTGGAGAGATAATCGCTTTCAGGTTCAGCGGCTTTAAGGGCTTCCTGTTCGTAATAATAGCTGCTTACAGAGTTTTTGGTGAGGGCGTTGTCCAAACTTTTGTTGAGGGCTTTTGGCGTCACATTATGCGCAGTGTTGTAGGTGATTTGTTTTTCACGACGGTAGGAGGTTTGGTCTATGGTGAGTTGCATGCTTTTTGTAACTTTATCGGCATACATGATGGCTTTTCCATTAAGGTTTCGTGCTGCACGGCCTACCGTTTGCGTCAACGATCGGTTGGAACGTAAAAACCCCTCTTTATCGGCATCCAAAATCGCCACTAGAGATACTTCAGGTAAATCTAACCCTTCACGCAACAGATTAACACCCACCAAAACATCAAATAATCCTTTGCGTAAATCTTGCATGATTTCTACACGTTCCAAAGTGTCTACATCGCTATGGATATAGCGGCAACGCACTTGAATGCGCGTCAGGTATTTGGTCAATTCTTCGGCCATACGTTTGGTTAGTGTTGTCACCAAAGTACGTTCGTCTTTTTCTACGCGTTGCTGAATTTCTTCAATCAAATCATCAATTTGATTTAAACTTGGGCGGACTTCAATGATAGGATCTAAAAGCCCTGTAGGTCGAATGACTTGCTCGACATAAACACCATCGGTTTTGGTGAGTTCATAATCGGCAGGTGTTGCACTGACATAAAGCACCTGATTTTGCAAACTCTCAAATTCTTCAAATTTGAGTGGGCGGTTGTCCATCGCTGCAGGGAGTCGGAACCCATATTCCACCAAATTTTCTTTTCGACTCCGATCGCCACCATACATGGCATGGACTTGCGAAATGGTCACGTGACTTTCATCGACTACCATCAAATAGTCCTCAGGGAAATAATCCAACAAACAAAATGGTCGTGTGCCTGGTGCACGTCCATCGAGGTAGCGTGAATAGTTTTCAATTCCCGAACAGTAGCCCAGTTCACGAATCATTTCTAAGTCAAATTCTGTTCGTTCCTTGAGGCGTTTAGCTTCAAGATGTTTGCCTATCTCTTTAAAGTAATCGTGTTGTTTTACCAGGTCATCTTGAATGTCTTTAATGGCATTTTGTAAGATATCAGGGGAGGTGACAAACATATTCGCTGGATATATATTTACATTTTCATAGACTTCAATGACTGAATTGTCATTGACATTAAATGCTTCTATAGCTTCAATTTCATCGCCAAAAAAATGAATACGAAAACCATGGTCTGCATAACTGGGAAAAATATCGACTGTATCGCCTTTGATTCTAAAGTTTCCATGGTTAAATTCAGCTTCTGTTCGCGCATATAAACTTTGTACCAACTTGTGTAACAATGCCGTTCGTGATATGATTTGATTGGTTTTGAGCGAAATCACATTTTTTTGAAATTCTACTGGATTTCCAATACCGTATAAGCATGACACAGAGGCCACGACAATGACATCGCGACGCCCAGAAAGGAGGGAAGAAGTTGTGCTTAGTCTTAGCTTTTCAATTTCCTCATTAATGGATAAATCTTTTTCTATATAAGTTCCAGTTACAGGAATATAGGCTTCAGGTTGATAGTAATCGTAGTACGAAACAAAATACTCTACTGCATTTTCTGGAAAAAATTGTTTGAATTCCGAATAGAGTTGTGCAGCCAAAGTTTTGTTGTGTGCTAAGACAAGGGTAGGGCGTTGCACCTCTTGAATGACATTCGCTACGGTAAATGTTTTTCCAGATCCTGTTACACCCAATAAGGTTTGAAACTTTTCCGTAGATTCAATACCACACACCAATTCTTCAATGGCTTTTGGTTGATCACCAGTAGGTTTAAAATCTGATATAAGTTTAAAACGCATGTTGCAAAATTAAGGCAATCTGTGTTCTACTGCAACGTGCAATAGAATTCTTTTTCCATACCCAGCAAGAAATCAATAGTTTAAATAGACCCAGCCTGTTTCTGATCCGTAGCCTTCCTCATTTAAATGCAGTATATAAAAATAGGTTCCAACTGCTAATTTTTTTGAACTCGAATTAAGTCCACGATTAGAAGTGCCATCCCATTTCAAATCATTATTTCCCTCAAAAACCAAACTGCCATAACGGTTGTAGATCAACAATTGATGATTCATGAATACATCGTAAAGCCCTTGAATATTGAACCAATCATTAAATCCATCGCCATTGGGCGAAAACCCCTGCGGGATAATAATAGGGCAGCTATCGTTTGATAAATCTACAGTACTAAAAGCACTGTTGTTGTTTTCATTAATCTCAGAAACAATTCCTGTTCCATCCCCTGTATCATCTACGTTTGCAATGATTTGAAATTGGTCTGGAAAATTAGGATCAATTTCAATTTCTATTACTGATGTAATCGAAGTTCCAATAGGAATTTCCGCTTCAGTTTGTGCTTGGCCTACGAGATTATTTTCTACATAAAAAGCGATGGGCGTTCCCAATGGAAGATCTTCAGTGGCATTGAAGTTAGAGATTGTATATTCCAATTCAATAATTCTTGAAAAACAACTAGTTTCTAAAGTTTCCGTCAGTTGAATGCTGGCATCAGGTAACTGACTGTTGAGAACTGTAACAATACTGTTGACCATCACCAAATCTTGACCCGAAGTCAACTCAATGCTTGCAGAGGTGTCCCCAATGTTTATGGTATTTTCAATAGGATAGAAATCTATATCCATGTTATACAAATCTGTTTCCCCTGTGAAACTATTGGTTCCATTGAATGCGTTTGTTTCGGGATTCAAGGGAGGATTACTCAATAAAAAACCATTCATTCGTAAAGATTCATTGATCGCCAAGCTTGAGTCGCCTTCCCAAGCGATAAAACCAATTTTGGCACCCTCTACATCCATTACATTAAGATTGTTCAGTTCAATAGTAATGGCTTCTGGAACAGCTTCCAAACCATCATATACATTTATTTGATTTAGTGGTAAGCTATCGTCTTGATAAATGATGACAATTGCCCATCCTGCAAAATTTGTTCCTGTAGAACAATAATCTTCAGAAATATCAATTTGTTCTAAATTGCTTAAGGAGTACAGACCATTTCCAAAATTTTGCACCAAATCGGTAACATCAGTAAATGCGGCAAAAAAGACTCGGTTTGAATCTAAGGCGTAGGAAAACGTTCGTTCCGGCATAATAGGGGTTGAATTCAGATTTACCTCAAAATCTCCAGTTCCTGAACCAGCCCAATATAAATATGCTGCCTCTACAATTTGACCACTAGATAAGTTGAGTTCAGCAGAGGACCCGCTTAGAATAGAACAGTCCAAAAGAGGGCCGTTTTCGCCAATATTAAGAGTGTTTCCTATAGCTGTGTAATCTAATCGGCCGTTGTGTTGCTCATACAAGGCTATAGACTGCCCAAATCCCTTTGTAACTACAAGAAGACAAAAGCGAATAAATAATCGGTAAATAGGACTCATGACTTAACGCTTTAGGGTGAAATGTCCCTTAAATATACGATTATCACTTAATTTAATGTAAAACCAATAGTCTGAAGTCGGCATAAGGTTGCCATTGTAGGTCCCATCCCAACCTAAACTATTATAGGTAAGCTGTTTAAGTAATTTGCCGTAGCGATCAAAAATAAAAATTTCGCTATTAGACTGACTAGGGGTGTTTATGCCAAACACATGCCACGAGTCATTATAACCATCGTTATTGGGCGTGAAAAAGTTAGGAAAGCCGATTACTGAAACAACTTCATTGGCAATCCCACAGTTATTTTTATCACGTACATAGACAGTGTGGAAACCTGGGCTAACGTTATAAAATATGCTATCATCTTGGTAGGGGCCAAGTTCATCATCTAATGCAAATTCATAATTGCCTTCTCCAGTTGCAAAAACTGTAATGGTGTTGTTGGTGCTGACATCACTAACTTGAATTTCATTGATGGTAGCTATGTTAGAATTCACTATGGTGATGCTTTTTGTTTGTGAGCAGCCATTGGCGTTGGTCACAACAACTGTGTAGGTACCCCCCTGGTTAATTTCTATCTCATTAGTTAATTCTCCATTAGACCATAAATAGGTGTAATCCGATGGATTTCCGATAATTCCACTGTCAATCACAACAGGATCTGAGTTTGAATCAATGCAGAAAAATGTTTGATCACCAAAATCTAACTGAGGAAGATTAAACACACTCAATTCAAGTTCGTTTATCCCATAACACTGATTGTTGTTTTCTATTCGTGCGTAAATCGTTTGGTTGTAGGCCACGTTGTTGGTGAATACATCAGGTAAAGCATTTTGTTCGACTAGAGCATCTTCATAGGTTTCGTAATATATTAAAGCATAATCTGCTGGTAGTCCTGTGAGTATACTTGATGTCGCATTACTCAATGTAAATGCTTTATAGCCGTCTTCAATTCCGTCATCATCGCATGAAAACAAACTTGCGTCTTGTCCAGAAGTCAAACTAACATCAAGCGATAATTCTGCAATAGAAAAGCATTCTGAGTCGTCATCAATGACTTGAACGTAAATGGTCTGCGGATTGGTGGTATTTGTAAATGGAGCAGCATCAATGGCTGCTGTTGAATTTTCAGCATCAACTGCAGTCAGGTAAAACTTTGTACTGCGGTTTGGAACTCCATTGGTCAATGCGTCATTGGCTTCATCTAAATTAAATACAGTCAACCCATCATTTACACCATCTTCATCACATTGAATTAAATTTGCATTTACTGCAACTGGAATTGGATTGATAATTACCGTAAATTCTGTAGTATCAAAACAGTCTATTTTTAAATTATTTTCAATCCTTGCAAAAACTTGGTAGGTAAAAGCAGTGGTATTGTAGTAGGGTGAGGATAATGCTCCAGTATTCGCATCTGCTTCAGCTTGAGAAAGGTGATAGCTTACGCTAAAAAGTGTAGCCTCTTGTGTATCCAAAATATCGGAGTCGAAAGCAGTTAAATCAATTTCTTTTTGGCCGTTAGCGTCATCCCCATCGTCTAAATCATCACATTCTTCGACAGTACCAACTATATTAGCAATGGGCGTGTCAAAAACATTAAGGGTAAATGAAGTCGTATCAAAACAGTTTGCATTGGCATTATTTTCAATACGAACAAAAATTTCTTCTGTGGAGTTGGTGTTTTGATAAGGTAATGAAAGTGCAGCGCTATTAGCATCTGCATCATCTTGAGAAAGGTGGTAACTTACTGTAAAGTCTGTAGGTAGTTGCGCGCCCAAAACCTGTGCTTGAGGAACTGTAAAATCAAAACTCAAAATTCCATCGTTATCATCATCACACTCATTTATATCTGTTACAAAGTTAGCGATGGGATTGATAGTGATGATGATAGTTTCAGAAAATGTATTGACTTCAGTGCCAATGGTAATTTCAGCTGATACAGTATAGGTTCCCAGATTTGTGTAGGTGTATGAGGGGTTATCAAGGTTAGATACGCCCAAACCATCCCCAAAATCCCAACTTATACTGTCATAATTTTGTGTCGTATTGACGCTGAATTGTATGTTGTCATCAACACAAGAATTTTCAAATACAATTGAAGCTAAAAAGAAAGACTGTATAAATGGAGGTAATCCAATCACAGCCGATGTTCCAGGGGCTAATGCCAAACCATTTTGCACATAATCACAATTAACACCAACTTCATTAGGTTCATTAATTACATCTAAAGTGTTGTAATTGTCAGTATTAGCAATATATATTCTACCATCAGGGCCAAGCTGAAGAGCTCCAATAAAAGGTACTCTATTTTGCACAGGGTTAAAGGGATTAGTATGAATAAATGCCATTGAGTTTGAGGGGCTTGGTGAAAATAAATCAAATTGTATAACAGAGCTATCATTGGAAACATACAATTTTGAAGAGTCAGGAGAAAATTCCAAACCATAGGGTCCAGAGTTAGGTAATAAATTTGAAGGATTTGATATAGTTCCTGATGAATTATCAAAATCATAAATCCAAACGCTTCCTGTAGCGTTGGCGGTTTGACCTTCAGTGTTTCCGTTTTGTGTGTGGCCTACTGCAATTTTAGTTCCATCAGGTGATGCTTTCATGTATCCAATTCCATTTCTACGGTAACCTGTGTAGTTAATAAGTGGGGCAATTTGAGTTTCTTGAGGGGATGTGTTTACACCAGAATTGTCGACTCTAAAGGCATAAAACTTATCCATGAAATGAGTTAAAACCCAATAAGAAGCTCCATCAGCATGCTCTACAGCTGTAATTTTTTCAGAACATTTATAGCTGGCTTGTCCTTGATCTGTGGGATCATATGTAACAACTTGTCTGTTTTTTTCTGATGGAACAACATCACCATTTCCGCTATTGAGGGATAAATCAACCAAAGAATAGGCCAATCCATTATTAAAGCCATCATCGGCATTGGGAACGCTACCACTACTATCATAATTGGGAACTGAATTACCTGATTGATCCGCTGGACCTTGGTTAGGAAAGGCAAAAGCATTTTGGTGGTGAGGCTCATCTACAGTAAAAATATAATATTGGTCTGGGTTTCCTGGTTTTGGTACAATTAAACCAGAGGATGTACTCGAGGGATCACCCATAAGACCAGTATCTGCATTATAATTGGCATTAGGCATAATATTATGATTTTTGTCCCAAACATTCCGGCCATCTGTATAGAATAATAAATTTCCGTTAAAATCTGCAATTGAAGAGCAACCTTCACTTGTATTTATTGTGTTCTGTGCGGCAGTAGTAACTGATACAGTATCTGTATTTAAATCAAAAATGATTCCTGCACCATTACCAAAATACCAATGTGATGCTTCTGCTTGAGCAAATCCAAGGAAACTTAGAAGAAAAAAGGCAATAGAAATTATAAATCTCATTAAAGGAAAATTTTCCACAATTTACTGAATATAGATTGGCCATTAAAACTCTTAACAAATTTTTTTGAATTGTTTAATTATGCCTAAACCAAAAATTATAAATCTCTTTTCTTCAGGAGGGCGTATGAGAAGTAAATAAAAATTACAGTCCATACAAGAACAATAAGCGTGGTGTCAATATGAACTGCATAATCATAGTCCAAGCTGTTTTTGTCGGGAAATTTTGACATGACTACACGTTGAAATGGCTGTTTTATAAGATTTGACATTGAAGTTAAGGGCAAAAAGTTTTGAATTTTAGTTGCTAATTCCAAATTTGATTTCCATGCAATAAGTCCAAAAATAATCCATTCTAAAATAAAATCGACAAATAAAAATGCCAGTGCAAAAGCCGACCTTTTAGCTAAAACACCCAAAAATAAACAGAACGAGAAGAACCCAACTAATTTTATAAAATAGGCTGGGAGGAACTCTATCTCTCGGATGATAATATTAATTACATTGTAGCTGGAATAAACGAGGCCCAAAATCAATGAAATGCAGAAAATGATTAGCGTAGAAATCAAAGAAAAAAAAGCAATAGCGTAGAATTTGGATAATATAAATTCCTTTTTACTCAATCCATCGATAAGATTTTGTTTTAATGTTTTATTGCTGTACTCATTCCCAATCATTGAAACTACCACAATAGCAAAAAAGAATTTAAATAAGGCGGAAAAATAGGTTGTAATGTGCCAAACTATTGGAAAATTAAAAATTCCTAACTCCCCTAATTCAAGATTAAAAAACCCAAAAAAGTTGATTTTAATAGCCGATAATACAATTACGCACAGCGGCAGGAGGAAGGATATAAATATCAATACTTTACTCATGCGGTTAAGCAATAGTTTCTGTAGTTCTAACTGTAAAAGACGAATCATTCTTGGTCTGTGAGTAGTAAGAATTGTTCTTCCAAACTTTCCTTTCGTTTAATAAAATGTGTAACTATAATCCTTTTTTCAAACAGGCTTTGTATCAAATCTTCAGCTGAAAGCGGAGCTGAGAGAAAAGCTGTGAAGAGGCTATCTTCTTGTTTGTAATGACTTATTTTGGGGTGCTTTTCAATAAATTCAATAAGCTTGCTTGTCTCAGAGCTTTTCAGTTCAAAAAAGCCATAGCTTGATATCATTTCATCTACTCGTCCCGCATAGAGTTTTTTTCCTTTCCTAAGTACAACAACGTGTGTGCAGACTTTTTCAACCTCATTCAACAGGTGAGAAGCTAAAAGAATTGTAGTTCCTTTTTGGGCAATTCCTTTGATTATTTCTCGAATTTGGTGTATGCCTTGTGGGTCTAAACCATTTGTAGGTTCATCGAGTATTAAAACTTCGGGAGCATTGAGTAATGCGGAGGCAATAGCTAAGCGTTGCTTCATGCCAAGAGAAAAAGTCCGAAATTCACTATCTTTCCGTTCAACAAGACCCACAGTTTCCAATACCTCGTCAATTGCCTCTGCCGAAACGCCTTTTATTTTACACACAAGCTTAAGATTTTGATAGGCAGACATGTAAGGATAAAAATTAGGACGCTCTATAATAGCACCTACTTTTTTTAATGCTTGATGCGTATTCAACACACCATTAAACCAATTATAATCCCCTGCTGTTTTGTTCACGACATTCAAAATCATTCCTAAAGTAGTTGATTTTCCACTACCGTTTGGTCCTAATATACCATAAATATTTCCTCTTTTTATGGTAAAGGATAAATCATCTACAGCAGTAAGGTAGCCGAACTTTTTTGTGAGATTTGATATGCTTAAAATATTGTTCAAGGATTTGTTGAGTTAAATAGTATGATTTTAAGACGAGATATATTTAAAATTGTTACAATTTATAAATAAATCCTTTAATTTTATATTTTGTACATTGATATATTCTACGTATCATTCTTAATAATTAAAACAATACAGTTTTATGAAAGAGGATTTAAAAATCTCATTAAAAAAACCGTCTTATCCTGTTTGTTCGAAGTTAAAATCGTATTTAAACGAATACAATCGGAATATTCGATTGCCTATTTTTTATGAAGATTTATTGCGCTTTAATGGCTCTGTAGTGGTGTACGACAAAAATGATAAGGATACACTTTGGACTCGAGTGTTTTATAGTGAATCCGACCGCCTGGATATTGACTTGAGTTTAAAAAAAATATATACCATTTTACACTCCGATGGAAATGAAAAGACCATTCCATTCCTAAATGTTGATGCTGTAGATTTCTGTACGTTTGGCAACTCTAAACCTTTTCGTATTAAGATTCGTAATGTTCTTAATGATAATTATGCATATTTCTATGTAAAAAAAGCGGATGCCTCCAGAATTTATGGACTTGAATTGGAGCATATGCTGTCTCCGTTTAATTTAAATTTTTTGGTGTACAACACCACACTAATCGAGGAGCATATCACCGGTATTCCTGGCGATGAATTTATTGAATCATTACTTCCCAACTGTACACTTTCTGAAAAATCTCAAATTGCAAAGGAATTTGTAAAATTTAACGAGCGTTGTATGATTCGTCTTTTGGGCGATATGAGAGCCTATAATTATGTAATTGTACCAATGCACGATTTTGACAGTATAGTGTATAAAATTCGCGCAATAGATTTCGATCAACAATGTTATGAAGGGAAATTTAATGTATACAGACCTCAATTTTTTAAAGAAAATTTCACCATAGTAAATTTTGTTTCACAACAATTTCAAAAAGAATCTATTAATCAATATAAACTAGAAGAGCGGTCCATGGTAGCAAAGCGCTTGATAAGCTTTGATAAGCGAATAAAAAAACTTTTAGATTGTATGCAAAGTGACATTGTATCAACCCCCGAAAATATAGTATTGTTGAAAACTAAAATTTTTGAATATACCAATGACCCGAAGTTTATCAAAAGTAAAAATATGGGTGAAATTTTAAAACACACTTTCGATTTTGTTAAGCGCAACTACAAATCAGAAAGCACAGATATTGTTTTCTAATTCCAATGCTCATCAAAATTCAGTTCGTCGTAATCATCAAAGCGGTAACCGTCTAAATCCTCATTGGATTGATTGGCTTCAAATTGCTTTTCTGGAGCTTCTGAAGGGACCTGGCCACAAACAAACAGCAGATTTGGGTAGTCTGTACCTTGAGCCTCTTCAACGATTTCACCCAATTCTACCAAAAAAGTCCACATGTTTAAAAAATCATAAATGTAGATAAGTTTTGTATTGTCCTCATCTAAAACATCTTCAATGATTGTTTCGTTCATCATTCTAATGTCTTCATTATGTCCCATATCAAATAATGCAATTTCTTGGCCTTGATGCCAGTCGTCATTACTAACGTAAAATGAGGCCATTTCACTGCCATCAAATCCAAATGACTGAGTAAGTACATTGTGTAAATCTTCAAAAGTGTCTGTTTTTCGAATTTCGATATCTCGAAAAATATCCTCCTTATTCTCGTGATCCAAAATTGCTCTAAATCTGTAAATCATATTTGTTTATTATTAAGCACGTTCAATATTAATTTTTCGTTTTTGATGTAAAATTTCCAGGAAAATATACACTTGAATTCCAAACAGTACAGAGGCAACTACCAAGTGAAATGGTTGGCTAAGTAATGGAAAATCAAAATAGTACATCAGAATTCCAGTTAAAATTTCGAGGAGAATACACCCCATGGCTAAATTAATTTTTTTATAACCCAAACTCAATTTTAAGTTTGTGTACCATAAATAAGTATTCATTAGTAGAACAAGTATAGACATCGATCGATGAATATAAAAATTAAGCTCTGGTTGGGCTAACCAAAGCGACTTTTCGTACCCAATGATTTTAGTTTGCTCGTCTACAAATTGACGAACTTGTGTACCTAATATTATTTGTACCAAGCTTAAGACTAAGGCTACCCTCAAAATTTTATAAAAATAGTCATTGTAATGCTGTGTCTTAAAATGTGTTTTAGTTTTAAAAATCAGGTACAGTATGAACACCACAATTAGTAAAGCCATAACCATATGAACGGTTATTTTATATGGGGCGAGATTGGAGTCAACAACAGTTTTCCCAAGCCAAGCTTGAAATCCCATACCCAAAAGAGTTAGTATTGCGACTGATGTGATCCATTTATTTTCTTTGAAAAACCAAAATGACCATATTCCTAGTATCAATACGGGTATTCCTGATAATGCACCAATGAGCCGGTTGATGTACTCAATCCATGTGTGAACAGGATTATAAGCCACATAATCATGTGTGCTGTAGATAGTCCAATCTTTGGCATCGAATCTTTGAGTGCTAAGGAAATCTTGATTTGCAACCATAAACTTTTCGCTGTCCACTAAAATCATCACCCCTTTGTTGTAGTGGTGATTTGGTTTGAACAGCAACTGTTTTTCTTGTACTGGTGGAATGTAATAACCAAAACATTTTGGCCAATCTGGGCAGCCCATTCCCGAGCCTGTCATTCGGACTACGGCACCAGCAATAATCACAATATATATCAGTACGAGTGCTATTTTAGCAAGTGATCTGAATTTTTGTTTCATACTTTAATGGTTAGTCCTAATTCTGCCCCTTTTTTGAGCATTAGAGCAAATGCAGCCTGATGCTCGTTTGGGATTTGCCCTTCCAAAATAGCTTCCTTAATAAATTCTTTAATCTGTCCGATTTCTCGACAAGGTTTCAATTGAAAAGCCTTCATGATTTCTTCACCTGTTACTGGAGGTTGGAAATTTCTAATTCGATCACGTTCTTCAACTTCCTCCATTTTCTGGCGAACAATTTTAAAGTTGTTATGGTATTTTTTAAACTTACGAGGGTTTTTTGTAGTAATGTCAGCTTCACAAAGGGTCATTAGGGCATCAATATATTCACCAGCGTCAAAAACCAAGCGGCGTACGGCAGAATCAGTTATATCTGCGCTCGCTAAAGCTATAGGGCGTGAACTCATGAATACTAATTTTTGCACGTATTTCATTTTATCATTCAAAGGCATTTTTAGGCGTTTGAAGAGTTGATACACCATTTTAGACCCTTTTAGCTCGTGGCCATGGAACGTCCATCCTACCTTTTTGCTGAAGCGCTTTGTTGGTGCTTTTCCAATATCGTGTAGCAATGCGGTCCAACGCAACCAAACGCTGTCTGTATGCAGAGCTATGTTATCTACAACCTCAAGTGTATGGTAAAAGTTATCTTTATGGCGCTGTCCTTCTACTTCATCAATTCCTTTAAGTGCTGTGAGTTCAGGAAGAATGAGCTCTAAAAGGCCTGTTTGTTCAAGTAATAAAAAGCCTACAGAGGGTTTTGGGCTTTCCAAAATTTTATGCAGTTCTACAACAATACGTTCTTTTGTAATGATATTGATTCGTTTGTAATTTTCCGAAATGGCTTTAAATGCACTTTGGTCAATCTCAAAATCTAGCTGTGTTGCAAAACGAATAGCGCGCAACATGCGCAGTGGGTCATCACTAAATGTAATATCTGGGTCAAGTGGTGTAACAATTCGTTTATTTTTCAGATCTTGAGTACCGTTGAATGGGTCTAATAGTGATCCGTAATTTGATGCATTAAGCCCTAGAGCTAAAGCATTGATGCTAAAATCTCGACGCTTTTGATCATCTTCTAAAGTGCCAATTTTTACTTCTGGATTCCGACTTTCTTTAGTGTATGATTCTTTACGTGCACCAACAAATTCAAGCTCAATATCTTCATACCGCAACATAGCTGTACCATAATTTTTAAATACGCTTACTTTAGGCTTATTGGGTAGATTTTGAGCAACTTTTTTTGCCAAGGCAACACCATCTCCAACAACAACAATATCAATATCTTGACCAGCATTTCTCTGGAGCATGTGGTCTCTAACATATCCACCTACAACATAGCTTTCCATACCTAACTCATCTGCTGAAGCAGAGATAATTTTGAAAATAGGGTTTTTCAGAGCGGATTGAAGATTCATAGGTTGCTGAGTAATTACGGTTACTAACGAATAATTTTTACTTCCCCATTTGTGCTTAATTTAATAATTGAAGAAGGCTTTGCTGCTGTTTTTTCTCGCTCCAAAGTTACGACATAGTCTACATCTTTTAAAATCTCATTTTCAATTTCTTGAAATACTTTTGGTGTTGGCTTTCCTGAAATATTTGCTGAGGTTGAAACAATAGGTTTTTTAAATCTTTTGAGCAATTCTCCACAAAAACCTTTTTGTACTATTCTAATGGCTAAGGAATTGTCCTGAGCTATTAAGTTTTCTGAAACACGGCGGGGACGATCGTATATAATTGTCGTTGGTGTGTTGGCGTATTTTAGAATGTTATACGCAGTTTCAGGAATTACTTCAATATATTCACTTAGCATTTCAATATCAGAAACCAAACAAATCATAGCTTTGGAATCTTCGCGATTTTTTAAAGTAAATATGTTTTGAACGGCTTCAAAATTGGTTGCATCACATCCAATACCCCAAACGGTATCGGTTGGGTAGAGCATTATTTTACCACGTTTTAATGTGTCAATAGCATTTCGTAGTTCTAAATTATAGTCAATTTCCATTGATTCTTAGCGTGAGATTCAGTATGCAAAGAAAGTGAAAATCATCCAAGAATGCTTTGCTATTTTATTCAAATGCTAAAAAAAATTGTAATTTTGTTCTATGAAGATTGTATTTAACAAATCATACGAACCGCTCCGCTCCAAAGTGATGAATTTCATCAAGAATTTTGAAACCCAAGGGCTTCAACTTGGTAACCCAAAGAGGAATAGTATTAAAGTTTTTGACTCAGACGGCTTAAAACTAAATATTAAATCGTTTAAAATACCAAATCTTTTTAATAGGTTTGTTTATGATACTTTTAGAAAGAGCAAAGCTGAACGCTCTTTCAATTATGCTAATAGGCTATTAGATATGGGTATAGGTACTCCCAGGCCTGTTGCATATATTCAAAACTCATCATTTTTTTCGTTTAAAGAAAGTTATTTTATTAGTGAACAACTCGATTCTGATTATACTTTTAGGGATCTTTCACAGAACTTTGATCTTGAGAATCGTGAACAAATTTTAAAAGCTTTCACTAGATTTACATTTAATTTGCACGAAAAAGGAATTTATTTTTTAGATCATTCACCAGGTAATACCTTAATAAAAATAGTAGGTGATTCTTATAAGTTTTATCTAGTTGATTTAAATAGGATGGAATTTAAGGCATTAAGCCTCACCGAAAGGATTCAAAATTTTAGTCGTCTTACTCCTGATAGAAATGTGATTTCAATACTGAGTAAAGAATATGCGCGCTGTATTGGAGCGGACCCTGCGCCCGGATCCTAAAAAATGTGGAATAGCACAG
>JAQCJC010000122.1 GCA_027593245.1 Bacteroidota bacterium
TTTTACTATTCTATGGATGAGTGGGAATTATACGACCTGGATAAAGACCCCAATGAAATGAATAATTTATATGCTAATCCTAAGTATAAAAAACTAATTAAGCAGTTGAAGAAAAAATTAAAAGCGCTTCAAGTTGAATATAAAGATGATATGAGTTTGGATGAAATGCGTCAAATGACAGACATCGTCATTGAGCGTGTTTATAATGAAGAGAATTTGAATCGCCATTAACTTTCTGAAATACTAAAATATTATAATTGCTTCAATTTTATAAGTTTTTGCTTCAAATCTTATAACTACAACGTTTTCATAAATATAAATTTGAAACATGAACGTTTTAAAAATTATACTATCATTTTTTCTTTTTTCAGGATTTTCTTATGCAACTCCAGAAGTTATAGAGTCAAATGCGGTTATTTATAAAACCATTGGCGATGTATCCTTGAATCTTCATGTTTATAATCCAAAAAAATTTGACGAACAGAAAATACACAGTGCTATTATTTTCTTTCATGGTGGGGGCTGGAATA
Organism: Bacteroidota bacterium; assembly: GCA_027593245.1. Lineage (GTDB taxonomy): Bacteria > Bacteroidota > Bacteroidia > Flavobacteriales > Flavobacteriaceae > UBA3537. The sequence goes on from JAQCJC010000122.1 coordinate 531, forward strand.
ATGGCAATCACAAGGCATTCAAACGCCAATCGATGTATTTTGCTTCAAGGGGGATGGTAGCTATTTCGGCAGAATATAGGCTGAAAAATACGCATGGCACCACACCCTACGATGCTGTCGAGGATGCTAAATCTGCTATACGATATGTTAGGGCAAACGCTCATAAATTTAAGATTAATCCAAACACAATAACCGCTGGTGGTGGTTCTGCTGGGGGGCACTTGGCAGCAAGTTGTGGATTGTTAAAAATGTGGGATAATTCCGCCGAAGATTTAACTTTTAGTTCAAAACCCAACGCGTTGGTATTATTGAACCCTGTGTTGGATTTAGGTCCAGACCATTATGCACACAAGCGTTTTGGTAATGATTATAAATCACTTTCACCAATTCATAATATTTCAAAAAACGCACCTCCAACCATTATACTTGTGGGGACAGAAGATAGAATTTTACCGGTGCCAACCGTGAAAAAATACCAGTCCAAAATGGAGTCATCTGGTAATCGCTGTGATGTGGTTTTATATGAAGGACAAGGGCATGCCTTTTTTGCAAAACCACCCATAAAATATTTCATTGAAACAACTGACGAAATTGACCGCTTTTTAGTCTCATTAGGCTATCTAGAAGGCGATTCAACTATAAAAAAACAGTATAAAATTTAATTAAACAATAAACACAAGCATATGAGAAATTTTTATTTTTTATTATTAACTTTAATTACAGTACAATTAACAGCTCAAGAAAATGTCTTAGCAGTTTGGGAATTAAATAACAATGTTGAAGTATCAGAAATTGATCCTTCCTTAACCGTTGCCAATACGACATTAAATTATCTCACATCTGAATCAACAGACCTTACAGGAGATGACCAAGATAGCACTATCACATTTGATGTTGTTCCTGATACGAATGAAAATGGCAGTCCTAATGCTTTCTCAGCACTTTATTTGGATGGACTTAACTTCACAGGTCCTGAATTACACTTGTCTTTGGCATTTAAAAGGTGGAGCATAGGTACTGGTTCTGGAACGGTATTTCAAATTAGAATGAGAAATTCCAGTAATACTGTTGTTGCAAATTTCAAATTAGCTGAGGGTACAGGTGGAAATGCTGGTAAAGCTCAGGTAAGTACGCAATTATACAATGGTGGAAATGGTGTCTTTAAAAATGGCGGACATTTTGGTTCTGACTCAATTGAGTACTCAGCGGATGTTAATATTGGTCTTACACTTAATTTTTTGAATGGAACCTATGCAATTTGGACAGACAACCCAACTAACGGAGCAGCTGGTTTTACATGGACAGCAACTTCTGTTACCGGAACTCATGATTTTACTGGATATGGAGAAATTAACCATATACAAATAAATTCAGTGATTGGATCTGGATCATATTTTGAGTTAGATCAAATTAAATTGTCTACAGGAACTTACGAAAATACAGTTGCAGAAGGTAATTTATCCCTGCCTGATTACGAAAAGTCATTTTCTTTTTATCCTAATCCAGCACAAGACCATTTGAATATTGAAAAAATAAATCTTTCTAACTCCTTGTACATTTTTGACACTTTAGGAAAAAACATCATGTCTATTGATGACGTGTCTAAACCAATCGATGTTTCAATTTTAAACCCTGGTTTATACTTTATCTCTGATGGTCAAACTACACAAAAATTTATAAAAAAATAAATATGAAAAAAATCTTAATTACTACAGCTTTGTGTCTATTTGCTCTGTTTGCAGAGGCACAAGAAAATAAATTTGCGGCCAATCGTTCAGAGAATGCTGTGGCACTCATTACTTCTCAAATGGAAATTTCAGATGCAGACGCAGAGTTTATACAACAAATTTTGTATAATAAATATGCTTCTAATGCAAGAAAAATTCGAGGTAAAGGACTTTCTGAAGATGAGAAAAAAGCAGTCTATAGAACAGCTGCCAAAGAAACTCGTCAAAAATTAATGACTAAATTTAATAGAGAAGAGGTTCAAAAAATTATTGACTTGGAGCGTAAAAGTTTTAAAAAATAATAACGTTTTTTAGTTTTAAAACAGAGGAGGCAATGGTCTCCTCTTTTTTTATGAAAGAACAAAATAAAATATTAATAGTTTTTTGCTTGCTTGGTAGTTTTTTAATCAATGCACAAACTTCTTCCTGGGATATTATAGAACAAATGGGTAGAGGTATTAACCTTGGCAATACTTTAAGTGCTCCAGTGGAAGGTAATTGGGCACCTGTTGTGTACGAGCAATATTTTATTGATGTTGCTGATGCAGGTTTTTCAAACGTTAGAATTCCGATGGATTTTTTTGGATCCCGAACATCAGGCGATGATACTTCACTATGGTCATCAGATGCCAATACTGTTGATCAATATGATGGGGACATTACAGATTTTTTAGTAAGTGAAACTTATCTGAATCGGGTAGAAACCGTTGTAAATTGGTCTATCGGGCAGGGTTTGTACACCATTATTGATTTTCACGGCGCAGAGTTAAAAGCTGAATTTTTGGAGACCTTTAATATTGAAAGCAATAATTATTCGCACCCAACATCAGCAAAGCGAGCAGCAGATTTAATGAAATTTAAATCTATTTGGTTTCAAATTGCAAATCGTTTTGTAAACGCTCCTTCAACTTTAATCTTTGAA
>JAQCJC010000123.1 GCA_027593245.1 Bacteroidota bacterium
ATCCCTATTAATATCATAACCAACTACCGGATATTTTTTTGCAAACTCCACAGCTAATGGAAGTCCGACATATCCAAGTCCAATTATCCCTATTTTTATATCTTTCATTTTTCTTTAATCTCTTTTAAAATCATCTTGAACTCTTACTATATCATCCTCATCTGAGGGCACTGAATCGGTGTGTTGCCATATCTCCGCTACGATTCCATAGTCGTTAAGACCAATAAGCCGGTGTCGCTCACCTTGTTGTAATTTAACCTGATCACCCTCATTGTAAGTCACCACATCCCCTTGCTGGTCGGTATCACTTCGAATAATCCCAACTTCTCCGCGGTAGATCTGCCAGATCTCTGCGCGGCGATGATGGTATTGCCAAGAGAGGCGTGCACCAGGTTTAACCATCAGGATTTTAGGGCTGAGCTTACCTTCTATTTTTAAATGATCTACATCAATCCCTTCAAAGAACTGATTGGAAAAGGTCTGGGCCTGGTTTTCATCGATGACTAAAAAAGCGCCCCAAGGCCGCTCAAAGTCTTTGGATACGACCCTGAATCCTAAGGATTCAACTTCGTTTTGGATGGAGTTATAAAAAGTTTTACTCATTTATTTTGAAAAAAATTGATTAATCAATTATTACTCTTTTTTATAGTGTCACATTTGTGCAATTTTGACTCGGGTCGGTAGTCATTATGCGCATCGCTTGTTTAAATTCAGACTCTTGGTATTTATAAACCATCTGTATTTTTATTTGATTGTTGACCAAAAGTAAATGACATCATAATCCCACCGCGGTAAAGTAATACTTCTCCTGATCCATTAAAATTTATATCACTAGAAACATACTGATTATTAATGATTTGATGCCCCCTGTACTTTGATTGACTAAGACCAAGACCAGCAAATAATTCTACTGCCCAAACATTGCTGAATCTTTTTTTGTAGCCAAGTGTAACCCCATAGAATGCAATCCGCCCGGACTGATAATTATCCCCCTCTGGTAATCCGCCGCTTGATTGACCGCCGTTTATTTCTTCATAGTGATCGTAAAGCACCAAAAATCTTGGCTTTTGCAAGGTGAACATTCCGAATCCTATATGCGGAGCAACAAACCACTTTTGGGTTTGAGCGCCACTATACCATCGGTGCTCTAAAAAAACCTGAGTTAAATGAAGTGGGGTATCATTTAAAAAAGGGGCCTTATCCCAAAATGAACCCAGCACATCGAGCTGAAGGGAACGGTGTTTGCTTAGCGGTAGCTCTACTCCAACATTCGGTATGAGCAAAACGGCTGATGCGGCATTAAATTTTACCTCTGTTTGTGCATGTATTAAACCCACAAAACTTAAAAGAAGTAAAATTAAAATTGGCTTATTTACAATTTTCAAAAAATAAATTTTAATGCAATTAATACCTGTGCATATGATGCCTGATACTTGATTAATTTCACGGCTCCGCTGTTGGGTGTCCCATGACCCATACGCTGTTTCATCTTATAAAACTGGCCAAATTCAGCTGGCCAACTTAAATTTTATCGTATAACGACCACACTGCGATAGCGCATAACAGTGCGTATTATCGACTTTTAAAACTTCCGAGTTTATACCAATTATAGGAGCCTTAATGGTGGTGCCTTTAGTTAAATTAACCTCGTTGTGCAACCCCTGACAATAATCCCTTAAACGATCAATCTCATGGTTCCATACCTTTGCTCTGGATCCATTCACATTCAAATAAGACATGACATATTTGGACGAGTAAACCTCTCGCTCCCTTTTTGGATCTATCTTGATAAAAACATGACGCGGAATCAAACATTTTTTTATCTTTTTTTTGCGATCGCTCCACTGACGAATTTCATGAGTAAAAGGAACAAAAGCTTCGATATTCATCGATTGAAAATCCGATTGGGCAAGAAATTCACAGCCTGGCTTGACTTTAACGACTTGCCAAAAATCTCGTTTTAAGCTCATAGCACAAACTCCTTTCTGTTTGGGGTGAAATAAATAATCTCGCGTTTATCTTTGACACTTTTTCTAGTGTGTATGAATCTTTTAATACCTAAAGCCTTAGAGACTTTTGTATTGGTACTGGCTATTAAATCTAGTTTGATTTTATTGTTTTGAGCAGTTGAGAGTTTTGGGTCTCTAATCTTATAAGCAATAGTCTTTGAGGTGACATTTTTGTTGTATAACAAAAGGTTTAAAATGATAAGCTCGTTTGGATTTAGAGAATAATGCTCACGGTTTACTATGATACCAGTATCAGTTAGTCGCGGACGGTTACGGTTTTTTCTGTAAAAATATATCAGTATTATTACCAGAATAATAAGCGTAAACCCAGCTACACGTGTTAAATTATTAAACAATGAATCAGAGTCAAGATATAAATTTTTTTCATATAATTTATTTGCGGTGAGACTGGCCAAACTAACTCCAAAAAATTTATCCCTTCTTAAATTATAAATTGAATCATTCGCAACTAATTGATTATTGATTCTAATGTAGGATGGAATTGGATCAATTTCACTAAAAGTATTACTAACATAATCCAATAAATATGAGCCATTTGTTGAATTATGATCTTCATTTCTGATCAAAACCTGACCATTACCAATATCAAGATATTCAGAATATTTTGACACATCAAAATTAGTAACTCCAAGGTATTTCCATGTTTTATTTAAAAAATCAAAACGCCAAACTTTATTTGATGGGATATCAGTGATACCGTTATGGGAATCGATGGTAGAGCCACCATCAAAATAAAATTGCCCGTTATGATATACCCCACGGGCCCCCGAAACAGCAGGAGGTAGGTAAGAATCCGGATTTATGGGGTAGTATTCCCATTCTCTTGAAGTTGTGCTAAAATAAGTAAAGAAATTACGGTTGGACCAATATCCATAGCCGCCAAATTTAAAAATGGTATCCCTATGAACAAATACATTTGAGCCAAAGGTCATTTTATGATCAAAAGAATTATCAATACGCTTTAGACAAGATCTCTCGACAGACCAGATTCCACCTCCTGATTTTGAGACGACGTAAGGCTTATTAAAAGATGTAACTAGGCGTATAGATTTAGACTCAAAACCATCAAAAACTTCTAATGTATCGATTGCATTTTCTTTAAATGATTTATAGATAAGTTTATTTTTAATATTGATTAAAACAGCTTGA
>JAQCJC010000124.1 GCA_027593245.1 Bacteroidota bacterium
CCATGGTAGGCCTCTATCCTACCATCGAAAGTTGATAGGGCAGAAATTTGAATGAACCATCGCCGACTTACGTCATGCGATTCGAATAGTTATCATGATTCACCAGTAAACACCTTGCGGTGATTGGTTTTTTATCTAATAAATACTGAGCTTCCAGAAGTCGCCCATTTTTGCATGTATTAGCTCTAGAATTACCACGGTTATCCAAGTAGTAAGGTAAGATCAAATAAACTATAACTGATTTAATGAGCCATTCGCAGTTTCACAGTACAAATTGCTTATACTTAGACATGCATGGCTTAATCTTTGAGACAAGCATATGACTACTGGCAGGATCAACCAGGTTTCTATCGTTATAAGACACCAGAAAACCGCCCCCTGCTTGCACAGGCTTAGGTAATCTGCTGCCCTATTGTTGGTCGAAATGGGTATATTACTAAAACAAGGCGCTATCGTTAAATAGTCCTTGCTCCATTCCTGTTATTCGCAGAATTCATATAGCTTTACACATTGTTCTAGGCCGAAGCTGCAAACAATATGACCGCTTTACAAACTCTACTAACACCATTGATAGCAATTGTTTTTCCCACGCGCATGATCGTCAGTCTAGACTGAGGAAACATGGATGTAGGAACAAGGTAAGAGAAAAGGCTATAGTAAACTACCACCTTCCCTCCTTTCCTTGTCATTAATTTGGTTAAATAAGAGTACCTATCAGGTATCTATCTACTCAAATCAGCGTTGCCTGGACATAGTATTAGGTCCTAAGGACTTTGCAACCATAATTCAATTCACAGAATTACTCGTGTGGATTAAATCTATAGCGTGGTCGCCGGCTACTGTTCTTGGCACTCGGGGCATAGAATTGGCTAATATCCGTTAGGAATGCAATCCCGTTACAGCTTGTCCGCCTATAATAGGGGCCGCAAACGTGTGTAGTTGGACTTTCATTTTCATGCTTTTACATCTTTTAAAGTCGAAACTTTATTTGTTGTTTTTTCACATTCTTTTTCTTGTCTTCCCACATGTATAAAATAGGTGAAAAAAAACTTTTTTTGCTCCAGACGAAAGTACACGTGATAATGGGCGTAGAAAAATTTTCACTTTCCGCCTGAAGGGGGTACCCCTTCCGCAGAAACGGCCATTGGAAAATTCTCTGCGGAAAATCACTTGATTTTTTTCAAAGTCCCTTCCACTTTCACATCTACACTCTACACCACATATTGGCTTCATACTATAAATATTGAACCATTATATATATTTATGCCTGAATTTGCTTAATTCAATGTTTTTTCCGCCTATTTGGTGAAAATCTCTTGACCGTGTTTTATTGCTTACTGACACTAGTACCACTACCACTGAAAAAGTACTAAAAATATTTTTTACGCCCAATTTTTTCTTTTTTGCACCGAAAACCCAAAAGTCTCTTGGAATTTACCTAAAACACTTGAATTCATTGAATTTGATTTTAATTACCATCTTAAGGACAATTCTTCATTATTTCGATATTTCGATAATGTTATAATACATTTCATTCTTTTGTTTGTTTAATGTTGGGTCACTTTGGACACGTGCACTTGTTGTGTTTCCTTTACGTGTTTTCACAAAAATAGACTTGAATCCTATAAAGTTTAATTCATAAATTGTGAAATCAAGTTCAATTACATCATAAAGCATGTCTTCTTTATCATTTGTTCATGCATTGTTTCGTCTTTTGTTTGTTTTCTTTGATTCTAGTGACTTTGTCTTCATCTTGTATTTTACTTGACTTTTCCGTATTTTCTAATTCATCTTAATTTTCAACTCAACGAAACTTACCAGATCGCTTTATTTACTTATTTTATACTTGCTTGCACGCTAACTCTTGTGCATCTCTTTTCTTCGTCTTGATTTTCGTGTTTTTCGCCATTTTCCTCCTCGTAAAAATTTCCAAAAAAATTCAAAACAAAACCAAACATTGATACAAGTAAATTACATTCAATACAATTCAATCATTATTCAATTACACTATCGAAATATCACAGTATCAAAAAATATCTTAAGAATTCAAATTAAAAACTTGCAAAAAAAAATCAAAAAATTACAGCATCGAGAATTCACGTGTGGTCACCCACCACATTACTACCTCGACCATCACCAGCTTAACTTCGGAGATCGGACGGGATCCGGTGCTTTCTGGCGTGTATGGCCGTAACTGATTGTCTCCTTTTTACGAATACTTATCCATGCTCTCTTTATTATTTCTTATAAATTTTTGCAAAGTCCTTTTCTCAAAGTCCTTTTCGCTCGACATTTCATTTTCTATTTCTTCCTTATCTTATCTTTTTTCTATTTTTTCATTTTTTTCTTCTCCTGACATTTCTCACCTTCTCCTGACATTTTCCCCTTTCCCGCCTCATTTACTTCATCTACTTCATCTACATCATCTACATCATCTACATCATCCATAACACCAAAAACACCCAAAACACCCAAAACACCCAAAACACCTACATCATCTACAATTTCATCAAAAATCTCCTAACTTTTCTTCTATGAAATTACAAAGTAAACTTAATAAATTTACTTCAACTCCATTAAATAATATATATTAGATACAGAATTCAATATACTCTTCGCCAGTAGACACATTCACATTCTCGATTTCCCGAAAATCTCTTAACATATCTACTGGCGAAATGTTCATTGAACAAATCTAAAGAACAAGAGCTTAATCTCAGCAGATCGTAACAACAGGGCCACTCTACTGCTTACAATACTCCGTTCTATTTTTGTCGTCTGCAAAGGATTTATCCCCTCCAATATCTTGCTTAGCTTCTGCGGCTACCCCTACAACGCTTCCGTCTAGGGTGGACCCGCACTATTATGATGCTCGACCAAAGTCTATTCGTAATCTTCTGAATTGGAGAGGCTATCAATCATCGCTTTCTAGCATGGATTCCGACTTAGAGGCGTTCAGCCGTAATCCTACGCATGGTAGCTTCGCGGCACTAGCTTTTCAACTAACCGCAAAAACCAATTATGCGAGTAAAGTGTTCCTCTCGTACTAACTTTAATTACTATTGCGATAACACTTCATCAGTAGGGTAAAACTAACCTGTCTCACGACGGTCTAAACCCAGCTCACGTTCCCTATTG
>JAQCJC010000125.1 GCA_027593245.1 Bacteroidota bacterium
TTTTTTGAGATATATATTGCAGATAGACAAGGAGTTACATGAAAATAAAAAAGGACAAATCTCAAAAAACATGAGTTTGTCCCGTTTGGTGGAGAAGAAGGGAGTCGAACCCTCGACCTCTTGACTGCCAGTCAATAGTTTTTTAATAAATAAAATCAATTTTACAGGTTAAAATATCTGATTTTATTACTAATTTAACCATATTAAAGCCATAACCTGTAAGTCAAGTGATTTTACGCGCTTTTTCATAAAAAAGGGGTAAATTTGGGGATAAATATTTTTATGACCCTTAATTTTAAGCTTGGTAGACAAAAAAAAGATGGTACTTGTCCTTTGCAAATTCGCTTCAAAGACAAGGGCAAGGATTCTATTATTAGTGTTTCGGGAGTATTCATTTATCAAAAGTATTGGCTGAAGCAGCACAACAGGGTATCTTCTCATCACCCAATCGCCAATGAAATCAACGAAAAGATAGCTGAGAGGGAAAAAAAATTAATTGAAATACGAGGAAAATATACAATTGGTACTATCAGCTACGATATTGCGAAGCGTATGCTTTCTAATTCTTCTGTTCTAGACAGCATACATGCTTTTATAGACGCATATTGTGAGGGCATTAAGTTTGAAACGAATGTTACTAATTACCGTAATGCTGTTAAGGCTTTTTCGTTCCATACAGGGATAAAAGAACCATTATTTACAGATATTACTCATGAAAACTTTATACGTGTTAAAAACTCATTAGACGAAAAAGGAAGGTCTAAGCAAACTTTAAATAGTTACTTGAAAAACATAAAAGCGATATGTAATTACGCAAAAAAGAAAAAAATTACATTCCAAGATTTTGATTTTGACTCAGATTGGGGAAATAAAAAAGTTAAAATCAAACCTGTAGCAGTGTCGTCAAAACATATTAAAGAGGCAATAGATAGGATTAAAATACATGCTAGTCAAAAGAAAAATCCAGGGTTTATTCTCAGGGACTTTGAAGCTATTGGAATTTGGATGCTGATGTTTGCCATGCGAGGGCTGTTGCCAAAGGATATATGTCAGCTGTCATCTCGACATCTAGATTATGATTTTGAAAGTGAAATATTGGTTCATAAAAAAAGAATACCTGATAAAATTGTTGCATTAGACGGGAATAGACACATATACAATCACGATAGAAGTAAAAGCGGAAATTCAATGCGAATGTTGCTTGTACCCCCTATTCAACCACTTATAGCAATGCTGCAAGACATGATTTCGTCATCACATCCAAAACTTGCCTTTTTTTCAACAGATGATTTAAAGTATGGTCATGAAGGAATAATATTTAAAAAACCAATTGATAAGATTGATTTTATGCGGTTGTTTAATAATGAGGTTAATATTTCTAAGAATTACAAAAATTTATTTCGCAACTATAACACCCATTTGTCAAATCTTAAAATGCCTAGCTTTAAATCTGCTAGGGCAACATTCATGACAACAGCCACGAATCTAGATATCTCACCTGCAATTGGACGAGCAATGATGGGTCAAACAGACCAAACAATCTCCATTCATTATAATGATTTTGGCGGTCCTGAACTCTTTAAAAGAGTAACAGAGGCGCATATTAAAACACTAGAAGGGTTCCATTTTGTAGAATTATTTAATCATTGGCTAAAAACCTATGATGACGTTTTTGGGAAAGGGGCACTTAGCTATTTTGGATTGAGGTCAAATAGTAAGTTGTTTTACTCTAAATTTACAAATAAGCTTGAGCACATAATTCAAACCAAAAAAGTAGTATTTAAAAGCAGAAATATCTAATGAGTTTCATCACAATAATAAACGAGTATAGACAGAAAGCTTTTTCGGAAAGGGATAAAGGAGACCGTTTTGAGCGTTTAATGCAAGCATATTTACTAACTGACCCTCAATACGCAAATCAATTTAAATATGTCTGGCTCTGGGATGAATTTCCTGGAAAAAAAGACCTTGGCGGTAGTGATACGGGAATTGACCTTGTTGCCCTAAAACACGATGGTGACTATTGGGCGATTCAATGCAAGTGCTACGCAGAAGATGCTGTGATTGATAAAAAGTCTGTCGACTCTTTTCTATCTACTTCGAGCAGAACGTTCAAAAATGACCAACTCCAAACGGTAGGTTTCTCACATAGATTATGGATTTCAACTACAAATAAATGGGGCGGAAGAGCAGAGGAATCAATTAGGAATCAAAATATTCCCTTTTCAAGACTGAATCTAAGCAAATTAGAAGATGCCCCTGTTGATTGGGGGAAACTAAATGATGGAATTACTGGAGACCTGGCGAGGACATCAAAAAAATCTCTGAGGCCACATCAAAAAGATGCACTTAATAATACTCACAATCATTTCCAAAATAATGATAGAGGAAAGCTTATAATGGCATGTGGTACAGGAAAAACTTATACATCATTAAAAATCGCCGAGAACGAAACAAATGGGAGTGGACTAGTATTGTTTTTAGTTCCCTCTATAGCATTACTTGGGCAAACTTTAAGGGAGTGGTCTTCAGATGCTGAAAAACCTATAAAACCCATTTGTATTTGCTCTGATTCAAGAATCACTAAAATCAAGACTACCAACAATGACACTACCCTCACAAGTGTTATTGACTTAGCAATGCCAGCTTCTACAGATGTAGATAATATCTTAAGACAATTCCAAAAAGCACAAAGCAACCAACTAGAAGGGATGACGGTAGTTTTTTCAACCTATCAATCTATAGAAGTTATTGCTGCAGCGCAAAGCAAAATTATATCTGAAACAGGGAAAGGAGTTTTTGACTTGATAATTTGTGACGAAGCGCATAGAACAACTGGAGTGACTTTGGCAGATAGCGATGAGTCTGCTTTTGTAAAGGTCCATGATAATGACTTTATACAAGCCAAAAAAAGACTTTATATGACTGCTACACCTAGACTTTACAGTGATGAGTCTAAATCTAAAGCAGCTCAGACAGATGCTGTTCTTTGTTCTATGGACGATATTGATGTTTATGGAGAGGAAATATATCGAATTGGTTTTGGTGAAGCTGTTGAACGAGATTTATTGACAGATTATAAAGTCCTAGTTCTCACATTAAGTGAAAAAGATGTTCCGCAGTCAGTGCAGAAAA
>JAQCJC010000036.1 GCA_027593245.1 Bacteroidota bacterium
TGGTTCACATGACTCCGGTTCTGGTGATGGTTCACATGACTCTGGTTCCGGTGATGGTTCACATGACTCCGGATCTGGTGATGGCTCACATGACTCTGGTTCTGGTGATGGTTCACACGATTCCGGTTCTGGTGATGGTTCACATGACTCCGGTTCTGGTGATGGTTCACATGACTCTGGTTCCGGTGATGGTTCACATGACTCTGGTTCCGGTGATGGTTCACATGACTCCGGTTCTGGTGATGGTTCACACGATTCCGGTTCTGGTGATGGGGGGTCAGACGTAGAAACTTTTACCTCAACATTGACTGTTCAAGTAAACGACTACAATGTTGCTCCACTAGATGTTAATGATATTTCAGTTAAAATTGGGTTTAATGTTGTTGGGTTTAAACTTACAACTGCTCCAACTGATGATGACGGCGATACGATTTCCTTGATTGAAAGTATTTCACCAACTAACGGAACAATCGCGTTGAGCCAAGGAGACTTAATTTACACCCCTGATGATGGCTTTGTTGGCTCGGAAACAATTTCAGTTAAGTTTAGTGATGGCATATTTGAAACTGCGTTAACTGACATTTCTATCTCAGTTATTGGAAGGGGTGATATTGATGGTAGCGGAGATGTAAGTGCTACAGATTTGGTTTATTTAGCATCGCATTTCGTTGAAATAGACGGTTATACAATGCCAGATTCTTTCAATAATGTTTTTGACGTTGATAAAGACGGAGATGTTGGCTTAACAGATTTGGTTTATTTGGCATCTTATTTTGTTGGGATAGATGGCTTTGATTTAGATTAATTTAAATTTTAAAAATGAAAAATATACACACACTGTTACTCTTATTGCTTTTTGCTTTTATTGGACACGGACAAGAAGCAACAACCGTTTATTTTGGTATGTATGGTAAAGACATTTATTATAAAACAGATGCTAACATTTACATGGGTGCAGTTGGTATTACTTTTGAAAATGAAGTGTCATCAACAATTGCTTCTGATAATATTACGTCTTGGTCAAATATATATGGATATAGAAATGGAGTTGGTTTGCAGCCTAATTCTACAGCACTCTATTTGAGTGTAACAACAAATCCATCTGATCCAAAAAAAATACTATTGTACGGCTCAGCTAAAGACGTTTTAAAGCCCACTAACGGAGAGTTTGTCAAGTTCTTTACCCTAACAAATGATAATACTATTGCTCAAGTATATGAGATTGGTTTATTTAGAAGTGATGACATAACAATTACATCAGATGAGGCTGTTCGATCTGAAGATGTAACAATTGTTGTTGACAACACACTGAAGCTTGACGATATTACAGATGTTAAAATCGCACCTTACCCCAATCCTATTACGGGAGATTTTTTGCACATTTCTGGCTTAACGCAGACGATGCAAGCCACTATTTACGACCTTACGGGCAAAGTAGTTTCTAGTTCGCAAGTAACTCCTTCAAATAACACATTGGATGTAAGTATCTTAACTAGTAGCCTCTATGTTCTTAATATAGCCAAAGGTGGAAGCTCTAAAGGATTTACTATTCTAAAAAAATAGATTTATTTAAATTTTAATAAATAAAAAGGCATCAGTACGCATTGTTACTGATGCTTTTGTATTTTAGGGGTGTATGAAATTAAGAATTGTGTTTGCCGTTTTTGTACTCCTAGCAGGCACGCTAGCGCGTTCACAATCCATTACTGGGACACAAGGGCAATTATTTATTCCAACAGCTGAAATGCATTCTGACAGAACACTCGTCCTTGGCGCTGGATATATTCCAAAGGGATATTTTCAGCGGTATAACCGATCAGTAAACCCAGGAATGCCAACCTTTGTAACGGTTACCTTTCTGCCTTTTATAGAAGTCATGTTTCGCTACACCAATGAATTAAATATGCGTGTTAACCCACAGACTAAATATTATCCAGACCGTATGTTTGCTGGTAGAATTCGCCTTACAAAAGAATCAAAATACATCCCAGCAATTGTTGTTGGAGCTAATGATTTCACTAAAGCACTTGGTTTATCAACTGCATCAACAAATTATTCGGCCACATATGTTGTAGGTACTAAATCCTTTAAATATTTAAATTATCAATTCGCTGCCTCCTTAGGCTATGGACAAGACGTGCTTGAATTAGACCGTTACGATTTTTTGGGAATATTTGGTGGAGTCGAAATAAGGCATAATCAGCTTGCAAATAGTTCGCTTTCTCTAGAGTATGATACCAGGAACATTCATCTAAGTATAGGTCATACTTTTTTTGATCGATTGGTTATTAAAGCTGGACTTTGGGATTTAAAAAAACCTGCTGCTATGATCGCATATAAATATCAGATATGGTAATCAAAAAGCTGCTTTCTGTTGTTCTAATGCTACTACCTTTGGCTTTTTATGCCCAGCAATCTCTTGAAGAAAAGCTAGCTTCACATGGATTTGAAAATATTCGTGTTTTTTCAAAAGACAATGAACTTTATGTGGGCTATGAAAACAACCGTTACCGTTTTGAGGGAGACGCTTTTTATAAGGTAACCCAAATTATAGCAGACCATAGTACTGGCTTAAACACGCATGTGCTTATTTATAACACAGGCCTTCCGGTGGTATATTTTAATTTCCCTAGCAAGGTATTAAATGATATTAAAGCGGGTAGGGGTGGCCCAGAACTGATTGACGATATATACAGTTCATTAAATATAGATGCCCTTGAAAGGCTATACAATGATCACACCGCTTATAATTCCTCTTTTTTTAAGTTTGACTTTCAGTTGGGTTTTCATTTGGATTATCAACTTGGAAACTTTGACAACGGGGTTAAAGAAAAGCTATATGCGCGTCCTAATTTACAGACGGTTTTGGGGCACGGTACTCAATTGAACCTTTCGCACCAAATGGTTATTATTAATGATTTTAATAATCAAAATTACTCAAGGCCTTATATGGCTGTGCTTTCGCAAGACTACCGATTACCTTACAATGGATTTATTAATGCCGCTATCGGATTCTTTGAATATAACCGCTTTGGATATAACATCCGTTTTAACAAATTGCTTTTTGAAGAAGTGTTTTATGCTGAGCTTAATTACGGGATGAGTCGCTATTCTTATTTGGATGAAAATATAAGTCCAATTTATCGCTCCAGCCAGCAAACCTTCTATAATGGTGCTCTTAATTACAGGTGGAGAAAGCACGATATTGATTTTAACTTTACGTACGGCACGTATATGCAGAACGACCTGGGTTATCGTTTATCCTTATCAAGGCAATTTGAAGATAAATTTATACACCTGTTTTATAAAAAAACCAATCTTGGTTATGTGGGAGGTTTTGGCTTTATAGCGACACTACCGCAAAAGAAATTTTCTAAGCCACGAAGACTTAGGGCTCGTTTAGGGGATGATTTCAGATTAAATTATAATTATTTCGGTAACACTATAGCAAGGAGTTACAGTACTGGTCCTTCATTATTTGGGGATATAAAGGAGTATTATCCCAGCGTTTTATTAAAGGCCTTAGATAAGCGTTTACAAAAGTCCTCTAGTAATATTGATTAATTAATTTTAAATTATAACAATAAGATTATATTATTGAAATTATAATAGCATTCAATTTATTATATTTGTTTTTATGGTTTAGGTGTTCAAATTATATGTTGGCTCTCCGCATTTCAGCATTTTAATTGAATAGCAAACTTTAAGGCTTTGAAACATAAAGCTGTGGAAAAAAATTAGAGCCAACCCGTTTAAGTGCAGTTAACTAAAGCGGGGTTTGTAGGAAACATTATCTTTTAGGGAATACCAAAAGATATAGATTAAAAAAAAATATGGTGTTACTCACAGCGGCGAAGCCGTTGAAAATTTCAACTACCAGCAGTAGTTGAAAAGTGAACTATTTAGTCGCTTTAAAAGAGGTTGACATGAAACTTGATTAATCAAGTTATTTCAATTATGAGTGTAGAGAAATACCTGGAAATACAAGAAAAAATTGAAAGCTTTGGCTTTACCATTGTAGCTAAAGATATGATGCGCCCCTGGGGTGCATTTTTAGTTATTAAGGAAGAAGAGGCTCAGGATTTTGCGAACCGATTTTTTAACGGAATTGATGTGGATACCTTACGAGTTAAAGGTAAACTCAGCCCTAAAATTCTAATTGTAAAACCAGGTGCGCGCCTATCTTGGCAGTACCACCATCGCCGCGCTGAAATCTGGCAGGTATACAAAGGTGAGGTTGGGATTATTCGTAGTAATGATGATACTGAAGGTGAGCTGGTGAAGTTTAAAGAAGGTGAACAGGTTAGACTTAGCCAAGGGGAACGTCATCGTCTTATTGGATTAGAGGATTACGGTATTGTAGCCGAAATTTGGCAACATACCGATGTGATACCATCAGACGAAGAAGATATTGTACGTGTCCAAGATGATTTTAAAAGAAACTAAATGAAGAAAAAAGCAGTTATTGTATCAGGATACTTTAACCCTATTCACAAAGGGCATTTAGAGTATTTTAATAATGCTAAGGCGTTAGCTGATGAGCTTTTTGTAATTGTCAATAACGATCATCAAAGAGGACTTAAGGGAAGTAAGGAGTTTCAGAAGGAAGATGAACGAATGATGATTGTATCGAATATTAAAGCGGTAGATAAAGCTATATTATCTATTGATGAGGACAGAACTGTCTGTGCAACGCTTCAAATGATTGCTGAGAAGTACGGATCAGAATTCGAACTAGCTTTTGCAAATGGTGGGGATCAGAATAATGATACCATACCAGAGCGACCAATTTGTGAAGAGGTTGGTATTGCCCTAATTGATGGGCTTGGAGATAAAATACAATCGAGTAGTTGGTTGTTAAAGTAATGAAAGCAATTAAAAACATATGCTGTATCGGTGCCGGTTATGTTGGAGGACCAACGATGACGGTCATCGCTTCGCAGTGTCCTGAGATAACGGTTAACGTAGCAGATATTAACCCGGAGCGTATAGCACTTTGGAATCATGAGGATTTAGATCAGCTTCCGGTGTACGAACCAGGCCTTGCTGAGCTTGTAGGTCAGCAGCGAGGTAAGAATCTGTTCTTTACCACCGAGGTAGAACGTGCGATTGAAGAGGCTGATATTATCTTTATCTCGGTTAACACCCCTACCAAGACTTACGGTAAGGGAAAAGGACAAGCGGTAGATCTTAAATACATTGAGCTATCGGCTCGTACCATAGCTAAGGTGGCTACTACCGACAAGATTGTCGTTGAGAAGTCTACCCTACCGGTTCGTACCGCCCAGGCTCTTAAAAACATTTTAGAGAATACCGGTAACGGAGTAAAGTTTGAGATTCTATCGAATCCTGAGTTTTTAGCAGAAGGTACCGCCATTGATGATCTGCTTAATGCTGATCGGGTGCTTATTGGTGGAGATAACACTCCGTCAGGGAAAGCGGCTAAAGATGCGCTTTCTTCTATCTATGAGCACTGGTTACCTAAAGAGCGCATCTTACAGACCAATGTGTGGTCATCAGAGCTTTCGAAGCTGGTTGCCAATGCCTTTTTAGCGCAACGTGTTTCATCGATCAATGCCATTTCTTCACTTTGTGAAAAAACCGATGCGAATATAGACGAGGTAGCTAAGGCTATCGGGCTAGATTCTCGTATTGGCCCGAAGTTTTTAAAGTCTTCGGTAGGTTTTGGTGGATCTTGTTTTCAAAAGGACATTCTCAACCTCGTTTACATCGCTCGTAGTTACGGGCTTACTGAGGTGGCTGATTATTGGGAGCAGGTAATTATCATGAACGATCATCAGAAGCGTCGCTTTGCCGATCATATCATCTCTAGCTTGTACAATACCGTATCTGGCAAGAAGATTGCTTTTTACGGATGGGCTTTTAAAAAAGACACGAACGATACCCGAGAGTCTGCGGCTATATATGTAGCTGATGCCCTGATTGAAGAACGCGCAGAGATTACCGTTTATGATCCTAAGGTATCTAGAGCTCAAATGCTCAGCGATCTGAATTACCTAGGCACACGAAGCCCAGAAGAGAACGAGCGGTATCTAAAGGTGGTCAATGACCCTTACGAAGCAGCAGATCAGGCCCATGCCATTGCCGTACTTACCGAGTGGGACGAGTTTAAAGGCTATGATTACGCTCGCATTTTTGATCAAATGCTCAAGCCAGCATTTATCTTCGATGGTAGACGACTACTAGACAAAAAAGCCCTTAAAGAACTAGGATTTAAAGTTTATATCATAGGAGAATTATGAAAAAGATATTACTGATTTTTGGTACTAGACCGGAAGCAATAAAAATGGCACCCTTAGTAAAGGAATTTCAAAAAAATACTTCAGATTTTGAAACACGTGTATGTGTAACCGCTCAGCATAGAGAAATGTTGGATCAAGTTCTAGAGTTTTTTGAAATTAGACCGGATTATGACCTAGATCTTATGAAACCAGGTCAAAATTTATATAATCTAACAGCCACAATTATTAAATCATTAAAACCTATCCTTGATGATTACGGCCCTGATTATGTATTCGTGCATGGAGACACTACCACTACAATGGCTTCGTCCATAGCTAGCTTTTATTCAGGCGCCAAAGTTTGTCATGTGGAAGCAGGCCTTAGAACTTTTAATAAATTATCTCCTTTTCCTGAGGAAATCAATCGTCAGATAGCGGGAAGGGTTTGTGATTATCATTTTGCTCCTACCCCAACTTCGAAAGGAAACCTTTTAAGAGAAAATATAGAGAATCATACCATTCTAGTTACTGGAAATACTGTTATTGATGCTCTTTTTGAAAGCGTAAACAGGGTTGAGAATCTTTCAAATCCGACGATCGAATCAATTAAATCAGAACTAAAAAATGGACAGGAGGTTATTCTTGTTACAGGGCATCGTCGAGAAAACCATGGAGATGGATTTGAACGTATTTGTTTAGCCCTTAGAGAAATTGCAGAAAAAAAACCTGAAGTTAAAATCATCTACCCCGTTCATTTAAATCCAAATGTCCAGGAGCCAGTAAAAAAATATCTCTCAAATCTGGAGAATATCATGCTTATCGATCCTTTGTCCTATCCTGATTTTATTTGGCTTATGAATAGATCTAAGCTTATAATTACCGATAGTGGAGGTGTGCAGGAGGAAGCTCCAAGTTTAGGGAAACCAGTTCTAGTTATGAGAGACACCACTGAACGTCCAGAAGCTGTAGATGCAGGTACGGTTCTTTTGGTTGGAACTGATAAAGACTTAATAGTAAGCGAAACCATAGATTTATTAGATAACGAGGTACGTTTTAATTCAATGAGCGAACTTCATAATCCATATGGCGATGGCAACGCATGTAAAAGAATTGTAGAATTTATAAACCAACTTAATTAAACGTGAAATCTGTAGTAACAATTGGGTTAGGATATATTGGCTTACCCACATCCGCGCTAATCGCTTCAAATGGTATTCCAGTATTTGGAGTGGATATCAATCAAAATGTAGTAGACACTATAAATCGAGGTGAAATTCATATTGTTGAACCGGAGCTAGATGGAGTTGTAAAAACAGCTGTTGAAAAAGGATTGCTGAAAGCGGGTATAAAAGCCATTGAAAGTGATGTATATTTAATCGTAGTCCCTACCCCATTCAAAGGTAATCATGAGCCTGATATTTCTTATGTTGAGGCAGCTACAGAAGGAATCATCCCACTATTAAAGAAGAATGATTTATACATAATCGAATCTACATCTCCAATTGGTTCAACCGAAAAAATGAAAGATTTGATTCATTCTAAAAGACCAGATCTAAAGGGTAAGATTAGTATTGCATATTGTCCGGAAAGAGTTTTACCTGGAAATGTTATGTATGAATTGGTCCATAATGATCGGGTCATTGGAGGGATTGATAAAGAGTCAACCCAAGCCGCTATCAAGTTTTACAAACAGTTTGTTAAAGGAAAATTACATGGAACAAATGCCAGAACCGCGGAAATGTGTAAGCTTACAGAAAATGCTTCAAGAGATGTTCAGATCGCATTTGCTAATGAATTAAGTTTGATCTGTGACAAAGCCAACATTAACCCATGGGAATTAATTGAACTAGCAAACAAACACCCCAGAGTCAATATCTTACAGCCAGGTTGCGGCGTAGGAGGGCATTGCATAGCAGTCGACCCATATTTTCTTACATCTCATTTTCCTCTTGAGTCAAAAATAATTGGAACAGCGAGGGAAATAAATAATTATAAAGCCTTTTGGTGTGTTGAGAAAATTCAAAGTGAGATTCTAAAATTCGAACTTGAACACAGTAGAAAACCAATAATCGCGATTTGTGGGCTAGCTTTTAAACCAAATATTGACGACTTAAGAGAGTCACCTGCAGTTTATATTGCACAAAAAATAAAAAGTATCTATCCTGATAATCTCATCTACTTTATTGAACCGAATATATCAACTCATAATAGATTCGAGATTAGAAAAATTGAATCTATTACCAAAACTGATATTCAATTTATTTTGGTTGGACATAAAGAATTTCAAGGACTAGAAATGTCAAACCCTTACTCGTTCGTAAATCTATAATTATGAAAAATTTAATTTTTGACATTGATAAAACACTAACTGTCCATCAAAAAGATATAGATTATATTGATCTTCCACCTAACCAGGAAATTATAGAAAAGCTAAAGAATTACCGGGAGAAGGGATTTAGGATAATTCTGTATACTGCGAGGAATATGCGAAGCTTTAATAACAATATCGGCGAAATAAATGCTAAAACATTACCTGTATTATTCAAATGGTTAGAAAAGCATGAAATACCCTATGATGAAATATTCGTTGGAAAACCTTGGTGTGGACATGACGGGTTTTATATCGATGATAAAGCTATTAGGCCACAAGAATTCCTAGATTTGAGTTATGAAGAAATTAGAAAATTGATAGATGCTTAAACCCAGTCTAATCATTTGTGGTGGTGGTCTAGTTGAAAATAGTCTAGCAGTTCATTTTGGTAAAATCTCGCCTCTATTTCTACCATTAATGAATAAACCATTAATTGAATATCAATTGATGTTTTCAAAACTAAATTCATTTGAAAATACGTTTATACTTATACCCGAGGATGAGATTTCCCGATTAGAATTATTGCAAATTGATAAGGAGAATCCCAAAATACATTTTCATCCAGTAGACCCTAATCTTGATCTAATTCAAGCATTAAAAAACGTGGTCGATAAAAATAACCTAGTAAAGGTTTGTGTCTTGTTAGGAGATACCTTGTATGACGAAAAAATACCAATTGTCGAAGAAGATTTTGTATCGATCAATGAAACCTTTTTAGATTTCAATTGGAACAGAATTAATTCTGAGGACATAGCCAGTGGGCTCTTTTATTTTAAAGATATTTCTAAATTCTTCACTTCACATAAAAATAAAAGTTTCAAACAAACATTAACGTTTTATTTAGAAAACTACAGACCAAAATATATCCGAACAAAATCATGGTTAGATTTTGGACATTTTAGTACATACATAAAATCTAAGTTCAATTACACTGCTGAACGAAGCTTCAATCAAATTTACAATACCACTTCTAGTTATTTAATAAAGCAAAGTTCGAATTCCAATAAAATTATAGGAGAATATCTATGGTTTAGTTCTTTTCCTGAGGATTTTAATCGTGGTACAACACCTATTGTGAAAAATTTAAAAATCTCCAACAATTCTGCATCTTACCAAATTTCCAAAGTCTTTTTGCCAAATTTGGCTGAAGTTTATCTATATGGAAACATTACTGTGGGTCATTTCGCAAATATTTTTCAAGCACTCCAAGGTACTTTAAATGGTTTTTTAGAAAAGAAATCAGAAAATCCAGAAAAAGATTCTTTTAGATTTCTCCAAGAAATCGAGACTAAAACTAAACAAAGAATTGCTCTAATAGATATAGATATAAAGCAAGAAATATCCTTAAATGGAAATTTTAAGACAACTATTGAAGCAATGTTAAAAGAAATAAGATTCACATCATCTGATATTATTTATGAAAATTCATTCTATCACGGTGATCTATGTTTGAGTAATATGTTCTATGATGTAAATGCGAACCAATTAATATTAATCGACCCAAGAGGTGTTGATTTTTCTGGACAAATAAATCCATTTGGAAATATCATTTATGATCAAGCAAAATTCTATCACTCGATTGTAGGCCAATACGACAATATCATTTCTGGAATGTATTCCTTGGATACTTCAAGACCGAACGAATATACATTTAGATTTATAGATATTAATCGAACAAAACACATTGCGTTTTACCGAAAGGAAATTCAAGCAATAGAGAGAACTTTGTTGAAAATTAATATTCATCTCTTTTTATCCATGATACCTTTACATTCTGATTCAGAAGAACGACAGAACGCTTTTTTAGCAAATTCTTTACGTTTATTTAAAATATTTAGGGATGAGTTTTAAAGAACTAAATATTGTTATACCAATGGCAGGAAAAAGCAGTAGATTTTTTGAGGCTGGCTACAAAGAATTCAAGTATAAATTAAAAATCAACGAGGAAAGTTTATTTTCTAGAAGCCTAGAAACATTCCATAATTATTACCATAATGCAATATTTCATTTTGGATATATAGGAAAATACGTTGACAGAGCTTTTATAGAAGAAGAGTTAACGAAAAAAGGAATAAAAAATTATCGTTTGATTGATTTAAAAGTCGATACGTCTGGTCAAGCAGAAACAGTCTTTAAAACAATAGATGGTATTAAAAATGACTTTCCTGTAGTAATCTTTAACATAGACACGAAACGAAAGGACTTTGTTCTAAACATTAATAAAATTGGGCTTGGCGGATATGTAGAAGTATTTGAAGGAGAAGGTAATCACTGGTCGTTCATTAAACTAAATAATAATGATGAGATAATAGAAGTGACGGAAAAAATAAGGGTATCAAACCTATGCTCAAATGGAATGTATGTATTCAAAAATACTGAGTCATTTAAATCTGCTTATATTAATATCTACAGTTCAAGCCAGAATAATTACAAAGAAACCTATTTAATGCCTGTGTATAAATATTTTATTAATCGTAAAATAAAAGTAGGTTATGAAATTGTGGATATCACTGCACATGAATTTTTCGGAACACCAGATGAATATGAATCCTTAAAATCAAAATATGAATAAGAAAATTGGATTCTGTATCAGTGTTTATGACAAATTTGAAGAGGCAAGAATACTGATAGAGCTTATCCAGAGTTATTCCTTTGTAAATGAAATAATTCTTCTCAGAAATGATAATGTCAATCAAGAAGAATTTGAAAAGTATGAAATTCAATCACTTTGTGACCGTGTAGTTGAAAATTCTAAATACAGGTATCTTAGTGGCAATAAGACATCAAATGAAGTAAGCATAACAGCAAGAATCTGGGAAGCTCAACGAACAGGGATGCTAATAGCAGCACAGAAGAATGATATTGTAATCCATACTCATGCAGATGGGTGGCTCTTAACGGAAAACTTCTTATTCGAAGTGTGCAAGAAATTCGAAAAACATAATTTAGATTTCGGTTTTAGAGGGCCAGGTTTGAGTTATAGAAACAACAAGGGAGAACTTCTAGGAAAGTTAGATGATCACTTTTATATAGTCGCCTCTTCAAAAATAAAAAAATCCATATTCCTTCAAAAGGAAGTATTCGAGCTACCGATTGATTGTCTTAATATTCATGGAATACTCGCATTTTGGTTAACAGCAGAATTTGAAGTGAGTAAAACATGGCATTATGATGATTTTACGGAAGTGTTAAATTGGATGGGGCAAAAAATTATAGTCGAAAATGAAATCCCAATGTTGAGGCCACTTCATTATACTGAGAAGCAAGGTATACTTCATATTAACAGAAGAGATTTTATTAACGAACGTCTTGCTAAGGAATTACAAGCGTATTACTTGCGAACAAATTCTACTATTAGACCTGGTTCATATACAGAATCATTCGTCTCAAAATACTATCGGGATGTAGAATTAATAAAAAAGGACATATTGTCCCAAATTGGATTAAAGCTATCATTCATTAAAGCTTTAGGTATTAATGCAGAATTACACCATAATAATCCTTTGATTATTAATAATTACTTCATTATGGCTCTAAAAACGCCATGGAAAATAATAAAACTAAATCTATTCAAAATCCTCTATCCAAGAAAAAAGTTTTTTAATAAGAATAGTAGTTATCCCTTAAATTTTAGTGAAAGAATGGCAATATTTCGTGAGCAGATAATCGAATGAGTCAACTAAGTAAACTAATATCGAGTAGCGGCTCGACTGCCCTGATTGCAATAATTAAAGTTATAGAACTTTCGTTCATCTCTAATAACCTAACTGATGAACTAAAAGGAATTTACGCACTCCTTAATCTACAATTATTAATGTCCGTATTACTGAGTGAAATGGGCATACAAAATGCTGTTTACTCAATAGGTACGTATACAAACGAAATGACAAGAAGTTTATATTGGTATAATTTCTTCAAATCATTAGTATTTTGGGGCTTAGGGTTTCTAATTCTCACTCTCCTTCCAATACCAGAGGAATACAATCAACTTTTTTATCTATTGAATTACTTGATACTAATAAATGGTGTCGGAAAAATCTTTCGCTCATTCTTCCTACTTGAGAATAATATAAATATTGTATCAATAACTGAACTCATATCAAATGCCATTGGGGTTTCATTTACAATCTTATTCATAAGGCAATTGGGTGTAATAGCTTTTGTTTATGGGCTTCTTATAAAGCATAGCATAGATAATTCTATCTTTTTTATCTCCCGGTTTAGTTCGATTAAATTAATTGGTTCTATTGAATGGAGAAAAATTAGTAAAACCGTGAAGATTGGATTTTTCGACATGTCCTCTCAGGTTGTAAACCTAATTTCAAAAGAACTTGACACCTTATTAGTTACCTCTTTTTTAGGGCTTGAAACTGTGGGTGTAATGAATATTGGCAAACAGCTTATCTTAAAACCAATACGTATAATAAGCCCGGTTTTTAACAACCTATTTTATTCATTATTTGCCAAAGCTTCTAAAAACGATAGGGAATTAAATACATTATTATCTTCTCAATTAAAAATGAATTCGTTTATTACAACGATAGGTTATTCATTAATTTTAATGCTCTTAAATCTAATTATTGACATCTTTTTTTCAAATACAACTTATACCAATATTCAACCATTATTAATGTTATTCATCCTTTTGGGAGTTTATAGAGGATATTGGTCTGTCTTAGGGAGTTTTATACTCAGCAAGGGGCTGACCAAAAAAGCATTTTTATTCAACATATTATATCTCACAGTCAACATAACTCTTTCATATCTGATATTATCAATCTTTAATGAATTAATTTATATCGGGGCAACTATTTTAAGCCTTTTAGCATTTCAATACATTGCCCACATAAAATTTTACATAAAACATATTGGTCGGAAAAAATACTACCAATTGACTGTTATTAATTCTTGGCCATTATTAATAATATTAGTTTTAAAAGTATTCCAAACACCGTTAGTTTACTTCTTATTATTTTCTGTTGTAATAATTTCTATTTACACCTATTTAAATTTCAAAAGCTTGATCAATGCATATAAAACTTATCAAAAGGGCTAATAGTTGGATAAGAATACTTGCTCGACTTTTTAAGACACTTATTGATATTAAATTTTCAAAGACTATAATTTTCGATAGATCTATTATCTCTAGTAAGACACCTTTACAAAATATAGAAAGATCCAAAATCTATGGAATAGATATTAAAACTTGGCAGTCTCTAAATTCGAATTTATTTAACGCTGATCCGATCTCAGGTCTTGTCTGGAGCTCTAGGAAACTTTCTCCAATGATAAAACCGAGAGAAATAGAGACAATGGATATTAGGTTTATTTGGGAACTTTCAAGGTTTCAATTACCACCAAGTATACTAAACCAAAAAGGAACATTAACTAGATATACCAAACTCTTTGAAATAAAAAACCCCGTTTTTTTTGGTCCTAATTGGGTTAGTCCCATGGAAGTAGGTATTAGGGCTGTTAATATATTAATTCATCACATCAATACCTCAAATGATTCCAAATTCACCTCTAAATTATTACATAATTCATTCCATTTCATTTTAAACAACTTAGATAACCACAACTTTCACAAAGGCAATCACTACCTAATTAATCTATGTTCCCTTTTATTTCTCACTTCGAAGTCTAATTATACAAATGAAAAAAAAATCAACTATTTAATTAATGAATTGGAATCAGAAATAATTCTCCAGTATAATAAGGATGGAAGTTATTATGAGAATTCTACGTACTACCATTTTTTTGTTACAGAAGCCTTATGCCAAACCATTTACTTTATAAAAAATGAAAGTACAAACTCGATTTTAAATAAAATCATTGAAAATGATAGTAGACTACAAGAAAACAATACTATTATCGACATTTTAAGGAATGCTCTAAGCTTCTCATCTTCGATAAATTATAAGAATATAATCTTTCCCATAATTGGAGATGAAGACTCAGGCAGATTCATTTATACCTCAGAAAAAATCAATGATCTAGGTCAAGAATTCTATCAAATAATACCAAACAGAATAAAAGATGTAAGTCGATTTAAAACTACCCTTATACAGTCTCATGATAATAACATAAGATGTGAAAACAAATATTCTCTAACAGTTGAAGAGATCAACTATTGTCATTTCAAAGATTTCGGTTTGCTTGTTATAAAATCAAAAAATTTCTTTCTAACCTTAAGATCGAATTATTGTGAAAAGAAAATGGTTCATGCCCATGAAGATCTTGGCTCTATCAATCTCATCATTAATGAACAAATTTTATTATGGGATCCAGGAACCTACACCTACAATCGCAATATAGATGAAAGAAATTACTTTCGAAGTGGTAAAAATCATAATGTACAACTAGTTAATAGTTCTGTAGAAAAATTAAAATCTCCTTTTGTTTTTGAATTTAATGCGGAAACAAAATTTTCGATTCAGGAGATCAAAGGATCAATAGTGGTCACTTTCGAAATGGAAACAGATAAGGAAAAAGTAAAAAGAAAAATTCTAATTCAATCTAACGGTATTTACATTTTCTGTTCTCCAGAAACAAGCCTAAAATTCCCAATTAAATTTTCCCCAGCATATGGAAAAGTTGAAAGTGCTGCACATCCACGAAGTATATACTCCTTATAAGGGTGGATCTGCTATTCGAATAGAAAATCTCCTAATCAATCAATTTGCTCAATTTGAAGATAAAATTGATGTGATTTGTTCAACAAAAGGAATTGATAATGAACCGTTGAATGAAGTAATCAATAATATCAGAGTTTTCAGAGTACATAAATTCAGAAGGCGAGTTTTTCTACATGTAATCAACTTAATATCTCATAATAAATATGATTACATCCATGTGCATAATACATGGCTATGTTTCCTAATATTTCCACTTTTCTTGATTTGTAGAAGAAAAATTGTTTTAGAAATACATAGCCTTAAGAAGAGATCATTATGGAAGCAGCAATTACACGAATTTTTCATTAAGATCTCACCTAAAATTGTCGTTCTTTCAAAAGTAACTAAGGAGTACTTGGTTAAAAATTTAAGTATAAATCCAGAAAAAATATTAGTTGTTATCAATGGAATCAATTTGAACAACAGAACAAAGGAAAAAAATTTAAGACTTCGTACTAAAAAGCACATCAAACGGCTGGTTTATTTTGGGAGTCTATACAAGTGGCAAGGGACTGAGAATATTTTGAATTTGTGTCATCATATAGAACAAAATGATCTACAAATCAAAATTACAATTATAGGCGAAGGACCTGAGAAGCGTTCATTGACAAATTCACCATTCTATAACAAATGTCTTGAGGTTTTAGATTTCATGCCTACAGAACAATTATATAAGCAAGTTTTGAAGTATGATGCATTTTTATATTTGAGACCTCCTCTCTTGCAAAACGAACTAACTTTTCCATTAAAAATTTTAGAGTTAGGGAATTTAGGTATACCCATTATTTGTACAAATCGGCAGGCGCATTTCGAAGTATTTAGAAATGGTAGCGAAGATGACTACTTAAATATTATAAAAAATGACTTTGCAATACCCGAAAAAATTATGAGTTTTTTAAGGGATGATGCGACATTAAAAAGACGAGCTTTATCGTTTAAAGAATATGTTTTGAACACTGATTTTAGTTGGAAAAATTCAGCCCGAATTTATCGTAAATCTTATATCTAGTATGATCTTACATGTGTCTACGGTACATCACTATTCCGATACAAGAATACAGAAAAAAATGTGTAACAGTTCCTCTAAGGATTTTAATGTTGGCTTGTTGTGTCACGATGCTGACAAAGTCCTAGATGATGGTTTTAAAAAATACAATTTAGGTAAAAAACCTAGTTCGTTTATTCAACGGATCTTAATACAAGTCCCTAAAACATTTTTTCAGATCCTAAGAATTAAACCCAAAATAGTTCATTTACATGATCCTGAATTATTTATCTTCACATTAATACTTCGTTTTTTCAATATTTCAACAGTTATCGACCTTCACGAAGACTATTGGTCTACGATAAATGATAAGCCTTATTTACATCCATTACTAAAAAGCCCAATAGCCTTTTTAACTAAAATTATTTTAAATATTTCATGTAAAAATGCAAACGAAATTATAGTCGCTTGGCCTAAAATAGGAGATAATCTTAAGGCTAAGTTTACTGTTATAAATAATTACCCAAACATATCCGTCTACCCCAATAACATCATTAAGAAACATGATTCGATAAATTTTATTTTCTCTGGGGTAATTTCTTTCGAAAGGGGTTTTAAAGAGGCCTTGTTATTTTTCGAAGAGTTTCATTCCGAGGTTCCTAAAAAATTCATTCTTGTAGGAAGATTTAACTCAGAATTGGAAAAAAATTACTTTAGTCATAAATACTCAACTGATGCAAGATTCGAGTATTTTGAATGGATAGATCAGAATTCCTTAATGAAGCTTATGATTGAATCACACCTCGGTTTCATATTCTTTCATGATCTTCCAAATCATAGATATTCTGTTCCAAATAAATTATTTGAATATATTGCTTGCGGAGTTATACCACTTGTCTCCGATCTACCTTTTTTATCAAAATTTGTAAAAACACACAAGTGCGGGATCAGTAGTGATATTTTCGATATTCAAAATTATGTTTTAGAAACCAAAAAGTTTATAGAAGAAAATAGTGATTTACAGGTTTTATTCTCAAATGTAAAGAAACAATACAGTTGGGAAATAGAATATTCAAAACTTCGTAAACTTTATCAAGACATTTTATGAATCTGATTATAGTAATTACTTACCTCACAGGTCTCTTACTTGCTTATAGAGTATCGAATAAAAACTATATTTCAATTGAAATAATTTCAATCTCTAGTTTCGGTCTAATATTTTTATTGCCATTATTAAGTCCGTACACAGAACAGAAATGGATACAAGATGAAAGCTTTAAATCAATAATATGGTATAGTCTTTTAGTGAGTATCGTGACATTATTATACTCTAAGAGATTTATTATTTATCGAAAGAATTATCAGTTAAGAGACAGATTGGTTCTACCAATTTTTGTCATTATTACAGTTTTTATAAGTTATAATACATTGAAATTATTAGTTCAAAGTAATTTCAATATCATTGCCTTACTGATAGCCAATCGAGTAGCTGAGTATCTAGAAAACGCAAAAGATTTCTCAGATTTGGCTTTAAAAATCATAGCATTCATAAACGTTGTTTATGTGGTATTGATTATAGAGCTTTATCGAAAGAAAAGAAAGGTTCTCGCAGTTTTGGGCTATGTCAATATAGTCTTTTACATCATAATCACAACGCATACAAGATTTATATTATTATCATATCTGGTACTACCATTTCTTTACTATAATTCTTTTATTAAAAAATTTAAAACTTATCATTTTATTACGGTCGTTCTATTAGCTGGCCTTTTTCTAAGCTTTACAAATTATGTACGAACAGGTATTTCAGACCAATTCAATTTAACTAACCCTTTTGAGGTCGTACTTAAACAAGTCGAAATCGAAAGCGTTGATGATTTTTATACGGTTTATTCAAGTATTAAGCAGAACCAGAGTGATTTCGATTATGGTTTGCAATACTTTTATTATTTACCCTTAACAGCTATTCCAAGGTCTATATGGACTGAAAAACCAATCGTAAGTTATTTTTGGCGTTTAACAAAAGATATAACAAAGGCATGGCCAGGACCTAATAATTTTGTTCTAACCTCCACAATTTACGGGGAGGGTTATCATCAAGGGGGTATATTTGGAATTTTTATTATATACTTTTTATATATTGTTTTCGCAAGAACCTATATAGGAGTAACCAATCATTTTCATGAGCTAAAGCCCTTTGCATGGTTTTTTTTAATCCATATCCCTATGGATTTGAGAGGAGCATTTAGTTCAGTCATCGTAACTTACATTGTGGGCCTAATAATGATCTCATTGTTGGTAAAATTATTATATCATGAAAGATCCAAATAAAAATAAATTCGTTTCGGTAATAATGCCAGTATATAATGGAGCATTATTCATTGAAGAAGCGATTAAGTCAGTTTTGAAACAGTCCTATGATTATTTTGAATTGATTATTATAAAGGTCCATAAAAAACAATAAAATTCAGTTTGATGAGAGATTTGGTTTAGGTTCAACATATGAAGGAGGAGAGGAGAATATTT
>JAQCJC010000037.1 GCA_027593245.1 Bacteroidota bacterium
CCCTTAAATGGTTAAAATCCTACACCAACCATGGCGCATTTGTAGAAGCCCCCAATTTGGTGGGCTTATCATTGGATGATGCCAAAACAACTCTACAAAATTTTGACCTCAGAACACAAGTTCAAGATTCTTCAAATTACAATCCAAAATATCCTTCTGGCGCCGTAATAGAGCAAGAGCCTTTGGCTGGAGCGCAAGTCAAAGAAAACAGAAAAATATATTTGATTTTAAACCCTTCAGATTACAGAAAAGTTATTATTCCTGACGTTATTCGTAGTACATTACGTCAAACACGCTCTACTTTAGAAGCACTCGGTTTTAGAATTGGAAAATTGATTTATGTTGATGATCTCGGTAGAGATGAAGTCCTTGAACTTCGTTTTAGAGGTCAAAAAATTAATGCTGGGGACTTGATCAAGAAAACATCAGCTATTGACCTTGTGTTAGGGAATGGAAATCGAAAGTTAAATTAATGGACCACCCGCTAGATCAATCAGAGCAAAATGAAGAATTGTACGAGTATTATGCTTTTACCGTCGACAAAGGGCAACAGCCGTTGCGCATAGATAAATACTTGATGAATTTTGTCGAAAATGCGACAAGAAATAAAATTCAGGCTGCGGCAAAATCGGGACATATTTTTGTCAATGATGCGGTTGTGAAATCTAACTATAAGGTCAAGCCTCATGACCTTATACGGGTATTATTTGAACACCCTCCACACGAACATTTATTGGTTCCAGAAAATATTCCTTTGGATTTAGTTTATGAAGATAATGACCTCTTGGTTGTCAACAAACCTGCGGGGATGGTCGTTCATCCGGGGCATGGCAATTATTCAGGTACACTCATCAATGCTTTGCTTTTTCACTTTGAGCATTTACCCAACAACAGCAGCAACCGTCCAGGATTAGTTCACCGTATCGATAAAGACACAAGTGGACTTCTTGTGGTGGCCAAAACAGAACATGCCATGACCCACCTGTCTGCTCAATTCAAAGCCAAAACGAGTAAACGATCATATACGGCCTTGGTCTGGGGAAATATGGAAGAAGACAAGGGGACTATAGAAGGTCATATAGGGCGTCATCCTAAAAACAGACTTCAAAACACTGTTTTTTTGGGCGATGAGGCCGATAAAGGAAAGCCCGCCATTACACATTTTGAAGTTATTGAGCGTTTGGGGTATGTGACCCTTGTGCGTTGTACACTCGAAACAGGACGTACCCATCAAATTCGTGTTCATATGAAGCATATTGGCCATACGCTTTTTAATGATGAACGCTATGGAGGCGAAAAAATATTGAAAGGCACGACCTTTACCAAATACAAGCAATTTGTAGATAATTGTTTTAAAGTTCTTCCACGTCAGGCCCTTCATGCCGAAACATTAGGATTTGAGCATCCAATTACCAATCAGTTTTTGTCCTTTTCTTGCCCTTTACCCTCAGATATTTCAGAGTGTATTGAAAAATGGCGTGGCTACGCAAAGCATGCTCAGTAGTTTTTCATTGATTTTATTGATTGTAATATCAGAAAGATTAAAGTTAAACTTTTTTATCTTCTAAAATTTGTTGGTATTTTTGAAGACAAACACTTTTTGCTATGAAACTCGTTATCTCACCCGCTAAGTCGCTCAATTATGAAATCGAATTGCCAACTGGCTTTAGTTCAGAAAGTTGCTTTTTGAGTGAAGCCAAACAATTGAATGAATTGCTAAAAAAGAAATCGGCAAAAGCCCTTTCGGAGCTGATGCATATTTCACCTAAACTTGGAGCGCTTAACTATGAACGTAACCAAAATTGGTCACTGCCTTTTAGTTCAGAAAATGCACGTCAGGCCATTTATGCGTTTAATGGCGATGTTTATCGCGGCTTGGATGCGTATTCTATTTCAGAAGAAAAATTGGATACTTTACAACATACGGTTCGGATAATTTCTGGGCTCTATGGAGTACTTAAACCCTTGGATTTGATTCAACCCTACCGTTTGGAAATGGGTACAAAATTCCCTGTTGGAAAAAATAAAAACCTTTATGAGTTTTGGCAAAAGAAAATCACAACAGCCCTGAATGATGAGATGCATGAGGATGAGCTTTTAGTCAATTTAGCCAGTCAAGAATATTTTAAAGCCATTGATGTGAAAGCTCTTAAAGCGCCTTTAATTCATGTTGATTTTAAGGAGTTTAAAAATGGTCAATTCAAAACCATTGCCATTTTTTCAAAACGCGCTCGTGGACTAATGACGCGTCATATTGTAGAAACCAATGCTAAATCCATAGGGGATCTCAAAACATTTAACGCAGAGCGTTATGCTTTTGATGCCAATTTATCCACAGAAAATAAATTGGTCTTTACACGTTAAGGTTCAAAGCGAATAGGGATTTTAAAAGATAGTTTTTCTCCTGCTTCACTACCATCCCCAACTCCTGGGTTGTTGTGAATGGTTAGATATCCCCTTTTGTTTTTTTTTGAATTAAACTCCAGTACCGTTTGAAATAGAATTGAACCCGATTTCATCCAATTATCGGAAGTACTCAAAATCCCTATTGCCAATTCATTCCCCTGTTGATCTAGTAGCTTTACATGACCCAACTCTCCTTCATGAGCATGCCAAACCCCCATAGAATTTACGCTGAGGTGTAAAGGAGATTTTACGACTTCATGAGGGTTAATGCTTACTGTTGGACGTAGTGGATTTGTGGTTTTACAAGATAGAAATACACAAAGTGATAGTAGTTTTAATGCATTGAAATTCATTGATTTTTAAATTTGGGTGTACTCGAAATTAATCAAATTAATTCAAAATATTCCCAACAAATTCGTGAATTTTAGCGATGCCTTGAGCATCAATATATTTGATAAATGCACTTCCAATAATAGCTCCTTTAGCATGTGTTGTTGCTTGAGTAAAGGTTTGTTTATTCGAAATTCCAAACCCAACAATTTGTGGATTCTTTAGGTTTAAATCAGCGATACGCTTGAAATAATCTTCTTGTGTGTGTCCAAAACCGCTTTGAGCTCCAGTTGTACTGGCACTACTCACCATATAAATAAAGCCTTCTGAAATGGAATCCATATACTGAATTCGGTCGTTAGAGGTCTGTGGTGTAATTAAGAAAATATTGAGTAATCCATAGCGATCAAAAATCGCTTTATATTCTTCGTCGTACACTTGTGCAGGTAGATCAGGAATGATAAAGCCATCGATTCCAACCTCATGGCATTTTTTACAAAAAGCTTCGACCCCATATTGTAGCATTGGATTAAAATAGCCCATGAGGATCAACGGAACAGAAACCTCTTTTCTGATGTCTTTGAGTTGCTTAAAAAGTAAAGCCGTATGCATTCCGTTTTTTAGAGCTTTTGTTGAACTTGCTTGTATAGTTGGTCCATCTGCAAGCGGGTCGCTGAAAGGCAATCCGATTTCAATCATGTCCACTCCGCTTTTTTCAAGGCGTTTTATAATTTCAACAGTATCATTAACCTCAGGGAAACCTGCTGAAAAATAAATTGAGAGCAGCTTTTTATCTTCTTTTAGTTTTGCTTGAATTCTGTTCATTAGAATTATAATTTAAAATAATCAATGTAAGTGTTAAGATCTTTATCGCCCCGGCCAGACAAACAGACTACGACAATATCATTCGGTTTAAACTTTTTAGTTTCAAAAATGGCAAAAGCATGTGCTGTTTCTATAGCAGGAATAATGCCTTCTAATTGCGAAAGCATTAACCCAGCTGTCATTGCTTCATCATCTGTTACCGGTATAAATTCTGCGCGTTTGGTGGTATGCAAATGTGCATGCATAGGACCAACACCAGGATAATCCAATCCTGCAGAAATGGAGTAGGGTTCTGTGATTTGACCGTCATGAGTTTGCATCAAAAGGGTTTTACTTCCGTGAATAATTCCTTCTTTGCCGAGAATAGAGGTTGCAGCACTTTCGCCTGTATCAATGCCTTTTCCAGCGGCTTCTACAGCGATGAGTCCCACACGTTCATCGTCCAAAAAATGATAATAGGCCCCAGCAGCATTGCTACCACCACCCACACAGGCCACCACATAATCTGGATTTTGAGTACCTTCTGCTTCGTTCAATTGCCATTTAATTTCTTCTGAAACCACAGATTGAAACCGGGATACCATATCTGGGTAGGGGTGCGGCCCAACCGCACTTCCAATAATGTAGTGTGTGTCTTCTGGGTTATTGATCCAATCGCGGATGGCTTCATTTGTAGCATCTTTTAATGTACGGCTTCCAGATTTAGCTGGACGAACTTCGGCGCCCAACATTTTCATACGCGCAACGTTTGGTGCTTGACGAGCAATATCAATTTCACCCATATACACGATACATTGTATGCCTGCTAATGCACAAACCGTAGCCGTCGCTACGCCGTGTTGTCCAGCTCCAGTCTCTGCAATAATTCGTGTTTTGCCCAAACGTTTGGCCATTAAAATTTGGCCTATGGTATTATTAACTTTATGCGCTCCTGTGTGGCACAAATCTTCTCTTTTGAAGTATATTTTAGTGTTGTATTTTTCCGAAAAGCGCTTTGCATAATACAAAGGTGTAGGGCGCCCAACATAGCTTTTTAGTAACTGGTCAAATTCAGCTTTAAAGTCTGGCTCCGCCATAATACTTAAATATTTTTGGCGTAATTCTTCAATATTTGGGTATAACATTTCTGGAATAAATGCACCACCAAATTGACCGTAATATCCTTTTTCGTTTACGTGATAACTCATAATTGTTTAATAAAGTTTTTAAGTTTAATATCGTCTTTAAGTCCTGGTTTTAGTTCAAATTTACTGTTGATGTCTATTGCATAACACTGTTTCGCAGCTGTACTATTCTTGAATTTTTTTAGGGATTCAAGTTGTTCTAATCCAATTCCACCACTTAAAAAATAAGGTTTATTTGCATTGTAATCTTGCAACACGTTCCAATCAAAGCAAAACCCATTACCACCAGGATTTTGGCCTTTAGTGTCGAAAAGAAAAAAATCGATGAAATGCTCGTAAGCACTCAGTTGCGAAAAATCAAATTCATTTCTTATCGAAAAAACTTTGATAATTTCCAGTCCCTCACTTTTTAATTCCCTACAGAATTTAGGGTCTTCATGGCCGTGTAGTTGAACTGTATTCAAATTGTATTGAGCGGCCTTTTTCTTTATGTTTTCTAGGGATTCATTGACAAAAACCCCTACTTTTTTTATTGATTTTGGTATGTCTGGAATGTAAATATCAATGGAGCGTGGTGAGTTTTCATAAAAAATAAAGCCCATGTAGTCTGGGCTGAGCGCTGCTACATCCAAAATATTTTCTTGATATTTCATCCCACAAATTTTCAGTTTCATGACTCAAGTTGTTTTATGAAGTTTGCAGCACTAGTCCCCGGTTGGTTTGTTTTCATAAAATTTTCTCCAATCAAAAAGCCCTTATAGCCAAAGGGTTGTAACATTTTTATAGCTTCAACTGAACTGATTCCGCTTTCAGACACTTTTAAAAATTCTTTTGGAATAATGGAACTTAAATTTATACTGTGGTTTAAATCGACCTCAAATGTTTTTAAATTTCTGTTGTTAACCCCTATCATATCCAAACTAGGCATCATTGATTTGTTCAATTCGTTTTCGTTGTGTATTTCAAGCAGTACTTCAATATTTAGTTGTTGCGCAAATCTTGACAAAGATTTGATTTCATCTCTGCTAAGAACTGCTGCAATAAGCAGAATCACATCTGCTCCATAGGCTTTAGCTTCCAATATTTGATATGGATCTATGATAAATTCTTTTCGCAAAAGAGGTAATTCGCAACTGGCCCGTGCCGTGAGTAAATCCTCTAATCCTCCTCCAAAATACTTCATATCCGTAAGGACAGACATGCCGCATACTCCAGCCTTTTGACATCCTTTAGCTACATCATAAACATTCAAATTTTGATTGATAGTGGCTTTGGATGGAGAACGTCGCTTGTGTTCAGCTATTATGCCTGACGCACTTTGCTCTAATTTTGCTTTTAGGGAGTTTATTGGACGATCAAAAAGAATAGATTGTTCCAGTTGCTTCAAAGGAATTAGAGTTTTTCTAAGTTCTACCTCTTTGTATTTGTCTTTTATGATTTTATCTAAAATAGTCATGTTAGAGAGCGGTTAATTTTGTAAGACAGGTTTTGGCTTTGCCACTTAGTAGACTTTCTTTTGCATACTCAAAACCTTCTTTGTGTGTAATTTGTTTAGCTGTAGCTATGGCTAAACCTGCATTTGCGCATACCACCGCATTTTGTGCTTTACTTCCTCTGCCTGAAATGATGGACTCGAAAATTTCTGTAGCCTCTTTAACTGTATTTCCACCAAAAATCGACTCGGCTGTTATGGATTTTAGGCCTAAATCATCAGGCGAAAATAGCAACTCTGATTGGTTGGTAGCAATTTTAGCATTGTTCGTCAATGAAAGTTCATCATACCCCCCTAAATCATGAACAATACTATAGTTTTTATCGGTTTTTTGGTATAGATAGTTGTATAATCTGAGTAATTCTAAATTAAATACACCAACCATTTGATGTTTAGGAAACGAGGGGTTGACCATTGGACCTAACATATTAAAAAAAGTCTTAATTCCTAGGGCTTTTCTTATTGGAGCTACATTTTTCATTGCAGGGTGGAACAAAGGCGCATGTAATACGCATATATTGGCAGTTTCCA
Source organism: Bacteroidota bacterium (assembly GCA_027593245.1). Classification (GTDB taxonomy): domain Bacteria; phylum Bacteroidota; class Bacteroidia; order Flavobacteriales; family Flavobacteriaceae; genus UBA3537. The sequence continues at coordinate 6,709 of JAQCJC010000037.1, forward strand.
TGGCGCGCTTCAAATGGTCTTTATCATTAGAGAATTTGACTCCTAATGCCTCCAAAACATTTGATGACCCGCAGGCCGAGGACACTCCGTAATTTCCATGTTTGGCAACGGCAACCCCCGCTCCGGCAGTAATAAATGATGACAGTGTAGAAATGTTGAATGTATCTTTACCATCCCCACCAGTTCCACATAAATCAATTGGGTCGTAAATTTGTAAATCAACCGCTAAGCACAGTTCGAGCAAAGCGTCTCTAAAGCCTTGAAGTTCATTTACAGTTATACTGCGCATCATATAAACAGTAAGGAATGATGCGATTTGAGCCTGATTATAATCTCCTTTAGAGATACTGATTAGAATTTGCTTGGCTTCCTCAGCACTGATGCTTTCGTGATTTATAAGTCGACTTAAAAGTGCTTTCATTTTTATGAATTAATCCAGTTTTTTAATATGATTTTTCCGTCCGGAGTCAATACTGATTCAGGATGAAACTGAACACCTTTGACATCATAATCTTTGTGTCGTAGTGCCATTATCTGATCGTTTTCGTCAACAGAAGTTATTTCAAGACAATCCGGGATTTGCCCTTTGACAACCCATGAGTGGTAGCGGCCAACATCAATTGTTGGGCCTAAACCTTTGAAAAGTTTTTCATTTTTTGAGGTAATCTTCACTTTTGTTTGAATACCATGATACACAGTATCAAGATTATGAAGTTCGGCACCAAATACTTCGCCGATTGCTTGCATCCCCAAACATACACCTAAAATACTTTTCGTTGCTGCGAAAGTTTTTATGATGGGTTTTAATAGCCCAGCTTCGTCAGGAATACCTGGGCCAGGTGAGAGTACTATTTTGTCGAAATTATCTACCTCTTTTAGTTCAAGTTGGTCATTTCTTTTGACTGTGACACTACATTCTAAATCTTCTAAATAGTGCACCAAGTTGTAAGTAAAACTATCGTAATTATCTATTACTAAAATATCTTTCATGTTAAATTTTTTCAGCGCGTTTAATGGCATTGGTTAGGGCTCCAAGTTTGTTAAAGACCTCTTGTAATTCATTTTCAGGATTTGATTTTGAAACAATCCCTGCACCTGCTTGCCAATGCAGTTGTTGATTTTTGCTCAGGAAAGTTCTGATCATAATGGCGTGGTTATAATTCCCTTCAAAATCCATAAAGCCTATGGCTCCTCCATAGAACCCTCGGCTTGTTTTTTCATAGGTCTCTATCAATTCCATTGCTTTATATTTTGGCGCACCAGAAAGTGTCCCTGCAGGAAAGGTGTCCGCGACGATTTGCATAGTAGAGGTGTGGTCTCGAATTGTTCCAATAACCTTGCTTACTAGATGAATTACATGCGAAAAGAATTGTATTTCTCTGTAGTTTTCTACAGTGACTTTAGAGCAATGGCGGCTGAGGTCATTTCTTGCCAAATCGACTAACATAACATGTTCGCTATTTTCTTTTTCGTCATCGACCAATTTTTGTGCTAGTGCAGTATCTTTCATGTCGTCACCAGATCGTGCAAAAGTTCCAGCTATTGGGTGAATTTCTGCATTTTTGTTTTTAACTACGAGTTGAGCTTCAGGAGAACTTCCAAAGATTTTAAATGCTCCATAATCAAAATAAAAAAGATAGGGCGATGGGTTGATACTGCGCAAGGCTCGATAAACATTGAATTCATCCCCTTTGAATTCTTGTTGAAACTTTCGTGAAAGAACCAGTTGAAAGACGTCGCCACGTTGACAATGTTTTTTGGCAATATTTACATGTTCTTTGAATTCGCTATCTGTTAAATTTGATGCAATAGCATTGGTGGTTTCGAATCCATAAACGGCAAACCGGTCCATGCAGATGATGTGGTGCAGCTCATCGATATTGCTTTGACTTTCATAACAATGCGCAAAAATATACGCTTCATTTTTAAAGTGATTAATTGCAATGATGTTTTGATAAACAGCATACTGTAGTTCTGGTATTATGATTGAATCTTCTTTTTCCGAAAGTTCAATAGTTTCGAAATATTTTACAGCATCATATGAAGTATAGCCAAAAAGGCCATTGTTTATAAATTTAAATTTCTCTTTAGTTTGCGTTATAAATTGTTTTGTAAACTGATGGATTTCATTAGTTACCTCATTATTTTTAATTATTGAGGTTTCTTTGGATTGGTCAGGATATGTTTTTGTTAGCGTATTTCCCTCAATTTTTATTGAGGCAATCGGATTACAGCAGATGTATGAAAAGCTATTATCGTTTCCATGATAGTCACTGCTTTCCAGCAGCATACTATTGGGAAATTTGTCCCTAATTTTGAGATAGATACTTACTGGCGAAAGCGTGTCTGCCAATATTTTCTTATAATGCGTTTGTAGTTTGTACGTTTTCTTCATAAAAAAAAGGCTTGTCGTGATGACAAGCCTTGATATTTTTACATACTAGGGGTGTTCACGACTAATTAAATCGAGATGCCCACCACCAAGTAATTTGTTTTTTATTGTTCATAATATTTTCAAATATAAGCAGCTTTTTTAATTAGGCAAATATTTTTTTAACATTTAAAACTTTAAATTTACGTTTAGGTCAAATTCATCATAAATTGCTCGGTCTTTAAGTCCATCAAAAAAGCTAGCTGAGCCGTATTTTATGTCAAATTTGGTACGATCAATTTTTAATTTTGCAGTTGCAGAATTTTCAGAAACTTGCATATTGAATTCAATTTGATCTTTTATGCCTTTGATGATCAGTTCTCCCTTTACAATGTAGTTAGTTCCTTTGCCCTTTACGGAAATGAATTCCAGAGAGGCGGTATTGTGCTTTTTAACTCCAAAAAAATCATCGCTTTTTAGATGACCATCTAGTTTTGCTTTATAATCTCCTTCAATGTCCGCAGTATTTATTGTTGTCATATCCATGACAAATTTACCTCCGGTGAGGGTTTTACCATCAAACATTAGCGTTCCTTTCTTTAAAGAGATCGTTCCTTCATGTTGCCCGGTAACTTTATACCCCGTCCATTTGACGACGCTGTCTTTAATGTTCACATTTTTTGCTGTATCAGAGGAAAACGCCAAAAGGGTTAGTGAAACAAATGCTAATAGAGATATTTTAATTGATTTCATAGTTTTTATGTTTAAATTGTATAGCAAAGTTCTAAATTTAATTTCAAAAACTGTAATTTAGTGAATAAATTTTTGTTAAATTTTGATATGAATTTTATTAAAGTCTTTTTTTTAGTGTCGTTTTCAATTTGCTGTACCTCAAATGCAGAGCAATTGGAAGTTTATGATTTTGATGGTATTGAGCATTATTTAAAACAAAACGATGATAAAGTTTATGTTGTCAATTTTTGGGCAACATGGTGTGCACCTTGCGTCAAAGAATTACCTTATTTTGAGCAAATACAACAAGATTTTAAAGAAAATGTAGAGGTTGTACTCATAAGTTTGGATTTTCCAAGTCAATACGAATCAAAATTAATCCCTTTTTTAGAGAAAAAACAATTAACATCTAAAGTTATAGTTTTGGATGACACCGATATGAATTCTTGGATTCCAAAAATTGATTCCGAATGGGATGGCGCAATTCCAGTAACCCTAATTTATAATAAAGATCAACGACAATTTTATCCTCAATCATTTACCTATGATGCGTTGAGCTCTGAAGTTCGAAAATTTATTAACTAAAACGCTTAATCATGAACAAATTAAAACTACTTTTATTTACTATGTTGTTAGCTACAGCAATTTCAGCTCAAAATGGTTATGATATTGGTGCTTTAGCTACCGATTTCAATCTTGAGAACATTGATGGTTCTTTTGTTTCACTTTCCGATTTTAATGAATCTAAAGGCTTTATTGTCGTGTTTACCTGTAACACATGTCCTTATGCTGTTGCCTATGAAGACCGCATAGAAGCACTCAATAAAAAGTATGCAAAGAAAGGTTATCCGGTGATTGCTATTATGCCTAATAATACCGAAATTAAGCCTGGAGATTCTTTAGATGCCATGAGGAAACGCGCCAATAAAAAAGGTTTTACCTTTCCTTATTTAATCGATAGCGAACAAGCGGTCTTTCCGCAATATGGCGCTACTAAAACACCACATGTTTATGTACTCCAAAAGAATAATGAAACGCATATTGTACGCTACATAGGCGCAATAGACGACAACTATAAAGACGCCAATAAGGTTGTACTAAAATATGTTGAAGATGCTGTTGATGCTTTATTGATGAATAGGGAAGTACCTGTGTCAAAAACTCTTGCCATAGGATGTTCAATTAAAATTTAGCTGTAACAAATTGCTTTCACAATCGTCTTATTAATATGAATAATTTTATCTAAAACATGAAGAACCTAGTACAACAAGAATGGTCTGACGAATTGTCAAAATCCACTAATGGTGTAATATTAGATGTCCGTACTGCATTAGAAGTTGAAGAAGGTAAGATTCCGGGAGCCGCAAATATCGATATTTTCAAAGCTCAGGAGTTTATAGATGCTCTCGAAAAACTTGATAAAAACTTACCTTATTTTGTCTACTGTAAAGCGGGATCACGTAGTGCCCAAGCTTGTGCTGTGATGCATCAAATGGGTTTTGAATACACCTACAATCTAGAGGGCGGATTTAGTGAATGGTCAGGCGATGTTGAACTTTAAAACCAGCGATTTATGAAACGCTATTATTTACTTATTTCTCTACTGCTTACGTGTATATTTTACAGTTGCAAACAAACGCCAAAAGCTCAAATCTTGAAGCTGATCTCAACAGACGAAATGATCGAGTTAATGGATATAGAAGAGATTCAGTTGGTCGATGTACGCACTCCTGCGGAATTTAAGCAGGGACACATACCCAATGCACAAAATATAGATTTTTTAGATGAAAATTTTGATGAAAAAATTGAGTCAATCGATAAATCAAAACCTGTAATTGTGTATTGTAAGTCTGGTGGCAGAAGTGCTAAGTGTGCGTTAAAGCTAGCTGAGAAAGGCTTTGAAAAAATATTTGATTTGGAGGGTGGTTTTTCTCAGTGGAAATTCAAAGCCCTGAGCATTGAAGACTAGGCTTTTGGCCACAATGGCGCGGGGTATATCCCGTCTTCTGTGAGATTCTGTAGGGTATCTACTGCTGTTTTTTTATCATCGTAATAAGTGACGCCAAACCAATGACTGTTGGTGGTTAAAACTTCGACTGAGATATGTCCATTTTCCATCATTTCTTGCGCAACAAAAGGCAAGTAAATCTCTCTTTTTTCATGGTTGTTTTTGTCTGCTAAAAATTGAGAAAAATAGTCTTTTGTATAATCAAAAATAAGAGGTGTACAAATCCAAAAATTCATAGACACTGAAGCATCCTCACTTAACTCTAATCCGGATTCTTCGTCGATTATTTTCCCATCAATCTTTACGATTTTTGTACGTTCTTTAATCGATTTAAGCGTTTTGTTTTCTACGGAACAAACTCCTCTAGATACTGATCCATAATCAGAGAGAGTGTCTTTCAAACGGTAGGAGACAAGTGCAAAAGCGGCAAAGTCTTTTTGGTTTTTAATGAAATTAGCGGCACTTTCAAAAGCTTTTTCTCCGTAATAATCATCTGCGTTGATAATGACAAAAGGAGTTTTTATGACATCTCTTGCAGTCCATACAGCATGTGCTGTTCCCCATGGTTTTTTGCGTTCCTCGCTGATTGTGATTCCACTTGGGATATCTTCAATTTTTTGAACTAAAACATCAAGTTTTATCCCAGTTCCAATTCGCTTTGACAGGTGTTCTTTTAAGAATGTTTGATTTTCTTCTTTTGTAATGACAACAATGTGGTCAAATCCGTTTTTAAGTGCGTCGAAAATACTGAATTCCATCAAAAATTCTCCTGCAGGTCCGAGATCATCAAATTGTTTTAGTTTTCCGTAGCGACTACCGCTGCCTGCTGCCATAAGAAGTAAAGTCATTCTTTTTTTGCAGCAAAAATAGGTTTTTCTAATCAACTCCTTTATTTATTTTGTAAATTTGTTTTGTTAACCCTTTTAGCTTGAAATGATCAGAACCCTATTTACCACTATTTATTTTCTGTTTGTATTTTGTTCAACTTTATTACATGGACAACCCGCATACTACTCATCAATTGATTTTTTTCAAACAGGTGATGATTTAAAAGTTCAGCTTTCGGATCTTATCACAGAGACGCATACTGCATTTATTCCTTATACCGCACAGAGTACAGATACTTGGGGTATTTTGAGTACAAGTGATTTAGAGTTTTCGACCTCAGACAATGTCCTTCTTATGTATGGATATGATAATAACGATGGTATGTTTATATCAGATCGTTTGAGAGGCGTCTTTGAAAAATGTAATTTTTCTGGGTGTACAGGCACCGCAGGCTTATGGAACAGGGAACATGTATTTGCAAAATCACTTGCAAACCCATCATTAGAGACGAATTTTCCTGGGCCAGGGACTGATGTCCACAACCTTCGTGCTGCAGATTCTCAGAAAAACACGCAGCGCAGCAATCGCTTGTTTATTGACGATTCGGGGGTTGAATCCAAAGTTACAAATGACGGATATTTTTATCCTGGTGACGAATGGAAAGGGGATGTAGCACGTATTATTATGTATATGTATTTGCGTTACCCTTCGCAATGCGAAGCCATGAACTCTGCAACAGGAAGTGCCAATTATTCACCTAATGGCGACATGCCGGATGTCTTTTTGGAATGGAATGAGGAAGATCCTGTTTCACTTTTAGAGCTTACAAGAAATGATGTAATTTCGTCTTATCAGGGCAACCGAAACCCATTTATTGATAATCCATATTTAGCCACTTTGATTTGGAATGGACCTGCAGCAAATGATTCATGGGGAACACTATCATTAGCAGTATTTGATGAGGTTTTAATTTCGGTATCTCCTACAATTACAAACCGCCATATAGAAATTAGTGGACTTGGGGAAAGTGATTTTAATGTCATAATATACAGTCATTTAGGTCACGAGTTAGCAAGTTTTCGCCGTTCCAAAACTATAGATGTGTCAAGTTTTTCATCAGGCTTATATATAGTTCATGTGGTTCATAAAAAAGGGACTTCACAAGTGAAATTTATGGTTCGATAAATTCTTAAAACTAAAAGAGTTCATCATTTGAAACCAAGAAAGGCGTATTATTTAAATAAAAATCATAAAAAATGAGTGTGTTGAAAATTCAGTTTTGTGCAATTTTAATTTTTAGTTCATCTCTACTTTTTGCTCAAAAAGTATTTAGTGTCGATTATGCGAGTCAGGCTGACTTGAAAGTCTTTGTGGTTGACTATGAGAGTCAAGCTGATTTAAATGTCTACAAAGTTGACTATAGGAGTCAAGCAAAAGGCAATGAAGGATTTTGGTATTTTGTTGACTACAAAAGCCAATCAGATAAAACAATTTTTTTTGTTGACTACAAAAGCCAAGCAGATTTGTTGATATATTTCACCAATTATCAGACTCAGGCGGGGTGGAGAAATAAAGCTAAAAAACACATCTTATACTAACATCCATAATTTTTTAAATAGACTTTCGTTCTTAGTTAAAAAAAAAACATATTTTTACTTTACTTGTAAAGTGTTGTCATGATAATAATTTGATTAGTTTATTATCAAAAAAATTAGACAATTAATAGATTATCCAATTTAATTTTACCATAATGAAAAAGTACATAGTATCTTTAGTTTTTTTGATTTCATTTTTTTCATTTGGTCAAAACTATGTTGAAAACGGTCAAAGTTATGAATATAATATTGATAACATAGCTATTAACCATGTTTATGAGGAAGGTTCAATTATTAGTCCGGATTTAAACAAGCTTACCTTTGCTGAACAGAGTGGGACTTTTCCAAATTTTATTTTTAATGACATATATGGTTATGGTACTGGTTTAGACGTGCCATCGGAATGGTCTATAATTGAAAGCTCTGTAACAGTCAGCTCTGGTGCATCATATAATTATACATCTAATCAATTAACTTATGAAGGAAATTGTAATGAAGAAATTACTCTGAAGGTTGATATAGATACTAATGGTGATGGCTCTGCTAATATTTCAAATGTAAGGATCAGGTATCAAATCATTTGTGATTTTACTTTGGTTCAATCATATCTAAATTCTTGTACCAACTCATATGTTATTCAGATGAATGAGGTTGCACTTCCTACCTCATCTAATTCAACTGGGGACGCAAGATACCCTTGTAGAGACTATGAACTTTTTCTATATACCGCAAATGATTATCAAAGTGATGGTAGTGGTGTTTTGTATGGCGGTAGTAGTATTACATCAAATAATGGTCAATTTGATTTATCAGATTTGCCTGTTGGGAATTATGTTTATTATGTTGAGAACCAATGTAATCAAACTTTTCCAGATCCTAATAATACTAATATTTTTCCAGCTACATTTTCAATTGCAGAAGGTTATAATTTTGGTTCAAATGTGATATTTACAGGTTTTGAGTGTTATGAAGATGAAGTAAGCATTGTTGACATTACTTTGACAAGTGTTGCCTACCCTCTTGAATCGTGGTCATTGACTGACTCAAATGAAGATATTGTATACAGCAACGAAATTACAGACTTGGATAATGATAATAATATAAATTTTGTTACGGATGGAGAATTCTCAACGGGATTTAGTATCGAAACAATATCAATTACAATTACCAATTTAGAGCCTGGGGAGTATACACTTTATTTTGTCGATAGTTTAGGCTGTAATGAGGAAAATACTTTTACAGTTCTAAGGCCAAATAATCCTTTAACTGCTGAAGAAACAATATTTGATGTTACTTGCCCTTCTGGTCAAGATGGTGCAGTTCAATTTGATTTAAGTGGTGGTTGGTCCGAGCCCTTTACGGAAAATCCATTTTATCCAGACTCTGAAGATAATCCAATATGGGGTGATTATCAAAATTACTCACTTGTTAATGTTGATACTGGTCAGCCCTTCGAATATATATTCTTTTCTTTTGAGCAAGACTATTACAGCATATTCTATAATCAATTACCAGCAGGTAATTATGTGTTCTCTTACGAAGAGATAGTGGCAAATAATGCACTTAATGAGGATGTGAATTACTCATGTTCAAATACAGTTGAATTTGAAATCACTCAACCTGATGAATTTGTTATTCAGTCTGAACTTACTAATGACGCTCAGTGCAATGATGAACCCTCTGGTTTAATAAATATTTTATGTGTTACTGGTGGAACTGCTGAAGACCCAGATAATGATAATTGTTTTGATTACTCATATAGTTGGGTTGCTTCAAACGGAGGTGTTGTCCCCGCTGGTCAAGACAACTTACAAGATTTGACAGGCTTAATGGCAGGGACTTATACCGTTACTATTACTGACGATGAAGGCTGTACATATTCTGAGTCTTTCGACATTGATGAGCCAGATCCGTTAATAATAGTTTATGATACTAAACAAAATGTTAGTTGTTTTGGCGGATCAGATGGGTCTATTTCTGTTACAGTCAATGGAGGCACTCCTTTTGTAGATCCAAACGACAGTAGTATAATTGATTACGATTTTACTATTACGAAAGATGGTCAAAATTTTACCAGTTTTATTGAAACTTACAATGGTAGCAATTCTTTTACTCTATCCGGTCTTCCATCCGGCACATACACCGTAGTTGTAACGGACCAGAATGGTTGCGAGGCCGATCAAGTCATAGAGGTTACAATTGAGGAGCCACAAGCGATTACATACACTATTGACCAGACCACTTTATTGGATTGTTACGGCGATAGTGATGGGGAAATCACCATTACAGTAAGTGGCGGTACCCCTGAATATTCCTTGTCACTAACAGGAACTTCAACGGCCTCTGGCAGTATTTCTTCAGATGGGGGGTCTTATACGTTTAGTGGTTTAACAGCAGGGACATATTCTATTACTGTTCAAGATGCAAATTTTGTCAGTTCACCTTCTGGATGTGATGTAACAACAGAATCTTTAATCATCAATGAGCCAGAGGAGTTAATAATATCAAATTTATCAGCAACAGATATATTGTGTAATGCCGATGAGACCTCAACTATTACCGGAACTATTACTGGAGGGACGGCCAATTATGAAGTTGTATTGATTGGTCCTGGAGTTAATGAGGTATCGTCTGATAACACAGGAACGATAAACTTTACAGGCTTAGCTGCAGGGACCTATACTGTTCAAGTGTCGGATGCCAACAGCGCTACTGGTGGATCTGGATGTTATGTAGAACAGAGTATTACAATAGATGAACCAGATCAGCTAACTATTGATGGCGTCACATCCGCTTATCCAGATCCAGATGAATTTCCTAATTTTGGGGTGACTGCATTTGGTGCCACTGATGGAACCATTGACATAACTGTTGAGGGTGGAACATTACCGTATTCTTTCCAATGGACTGTAATTTCAGGTGGACCAATATCTGGATCCACAACTAGCGAAGACCTTTTCAATTTACCAGCAGGAGTTTATAGCGTTACAGCCACAGATGATAATGGATGTACCATTGAAATGCAATTTGAAATCACCGAGCCAGAACCGTTTTTAATATTTGAAGATTTACCGCTTCATGTTGATGTTGAATGCTATGGCGCTAGTACGGGTGAATTGGGAGTGTATGTTACTGGTGGGACAGCACCCTACGATTTTGAAATTGCTAATACAACAGGAGACACCCCAGTTGTCATCGATGCTGTAACGAATATTGATGGCAATGAATATTCAATTACGGGGCTAGAAGCAGGAGAATACACACTTTCCTCTGAAGATGCCAATAATGTTTTGATCAGTACTCAAATCATCATTTTACAGCCCGATGCTCCTATAGACATTACCGAAACTATCAGTGATTATAATGGCTATCAAATATCATGTTTTGGAGCTGACAATGGAACAATTTCTGTAGTCACCAGTGGTGGTGGAGGTACAGATAACACCACTTCATATACGTATACTTGGAAAAGAGATAATAATAACTATGCACCTCAATCTCCATCCACTTCTGATAATTTAGTTGGTCTTTCTCCAGGAACTTATGAAGTTACAGTTACTGACGATGTTGGTTGTACGTATACAGAAACTTATATAATTGAACAACCTGATCCATTAACTGTATCAGCTACTCTTTCTGATTATTCTGGGTTCAATATAAGTATTAATGGAGAGGATGATGGCTCCATAGACCTTGATGTCTCAGGTGGAGTTGAGTCATATACTTACAGCTGGACGACCAGTAACGGTGTAATTCCTACTGGTCAGGTATCAAATCAGAATTTATCCAACTTAGTCGCTGGAACATATAACGTTACAATTACAGATCAAAATAATTGTACGACTTCTGAATCATTCACTTTAATTGAGCCTGATGAATTAACAATTGAAGAAAATCTAGCTGCTCACACTGATGTAAATTGTTTTGGAGCTAGTACAGGGACTCTTGGAGTTAACATTTCAGGAGGGATTCCTCCCTATACTTATATTATTGAAAACAGTGAACTGATTGAAATTGATCGATTAGTAGGTCAAACAGATTTATTTTATTCTTACACCTCAGGTCTTTCTGCGGATATTTATACAGTTTCAGTTATCGATGTCAGTGGCGCTACGAATCAAATAGATATCATCATTCTACAGCCAGCTGCACCTATAGACATTACAGAGACTATCAGTGAGTTTAATGGCTTTAACATCAGTTGTTTTGGCGCATCAGATGGTACTATTGATATAGTTACAACCGGTGGTGGTGGTCCATCAAATAGTGATCAATATAGTTATGAATGGACTTTAGGTGTCGATTCTTTTACAGTTAGTCCTCCATCAACCCCAACAAATCTCCAAGGATTAGAGCCTGGGATCTATGAGGTTATAGTGACGGATGCCGTTGGTTGTACTTATTCAGAAACCTATGAAATCACTGAGCCACCAGCATTAACGCTTTCCGGAGTAATTTCTGATTACAATGGATTTGGTGTATCAGCTTTTGGGGCTGATGATGGATCTATTGCCATTACAGTAGGCGGTGGAACCAGCAGTTACACTTACGCATGGAGC
>JAQCJC010000126.1 GCA_027593245.1 Bacteroidota bacterium
TATGACCAGCTATGTATATTTTAGAATTAGTCGTGACCATTTTTATCTTATTTTCTTTGACTACCACCGGTAGTCAATGATTTTAAATTTCTCGTGTTCATACTTTTTTATAGCATTAAATTCGTAAGCTTTCACTACTGCTGGTAGTTGAAATTTTTCTCATTCCACCGTTACCGATTTTGCCAAATTCCTTGGCTGATCTACATCACAGCCGCGCATAACCGCAATATGATAACCCAGTAGTTGTAAAGGCACAGAGGCCAATATCGGAACCAAGCTTTCTGTGACCTTTGGAATCTCAATCACATGATCTGAAAGCGCTTTAACATCTTTATCTACTTTTGTGACCACTGAAATAATCTTTGCATCTCTATACCCAATATACCCTACTATTCCGCACATAAAATGCTTGTGATATTGTTTGTAAAGGGTCTATTAAATATGCTGGAGTGTATATTCACTTTCTTTTCTATTTACCTTTAATTTTACTCAAGATGAATCCTACAAGCATCAAGACAATACTTGTAATAAACATTAGCGTTACGATACCCTGGTCACTTTCTAAATCAAAAGGTTTATTATAATCTGTTTCTAAAACAACAAACAGTGGAAAAGAGATTAAAAACAGGGCCAATCCAAAGAATGCTATTTTCTTGTAAAATGGAGGGTTTTTCAAAAAATTTAATTAACTGATCATTTTTTTTTAAATTATTTTGAATCATCGTATTAGTTGTTTATCCATTTATAAACACCAAACCAAATAAGGATCGCTACAATGACGATTGTTAGCCAAACAAGTAAGTTAAACCAATTAAAGTGATTATTATTTTTCATCCTTTACTATTGTAGTGTGATTTTTTAACGTAAGGAAGCCTATATACAACCATGAGTCCTCCTTTATTAATAAGTACTTCCCCAGAGCCGTTAAATGGTTTTGGATGGTCTTCACCCAAATGATCTACACGCTCGTTTCCCCTATATCCTTTATACCAAGATTGGCTAAGCCCTAAGCCCATAAATGCTTCTAGTGACCATGAAGTATTAAGCTTTTTTTTGTAGCCAAACGTGAGTCCATAAAAAGCCACTCTTCCGGACTGGTACGCGTCGCCCTGTGGCAATCCGCCTCCCGAGTTACCCCCTGCAGCTTGCTTGTAGTAATCGTACAAAATGAAATAGTTTGGTTTTTTCAGGGTAAACATTCCAAAACCCACATGAGGTGCTATAAACCATTTTTGTAAGCCCTCTTTTTTGTAAAAGCGATATTCTAAAAACGTTTGGGTAAAATGAAAAGGAGTATCGTTTAAAAGGGGCATTTCATCCCAAAAAGAACCTAAAACGTCCAATTGAATTGAATGCTTTTCAGAAATACCCAGCTCAACTCCTGCGTTGGGAATAAGAAATAGCGCAGTAGCAGCATTAAACTTCACTTCAACTTGAGCGTATGCAATTGAAGACATAAATAATGAAATAAGCAGGATTCTTACAATCATTCCTGTCACCTAACTATTATATTGATTTAGTTTTAACCATTTCCCACGTTGAAATCCCGTAATATTAAAATGATATTGCAATTGAGAAAATTAACTAGAAACTTAAAATTTGAGAGGACCGTTTATTAGTTAGCTTCGACTTTATTTGCAAACCTAAAAGTTAGGCCCATTAAATGGCGATAATGCTGAGGTGCGTTATCCGTGTAGTCAGCAAATACATGGTTATACGTCGTTTGTAAGGTTAAACCTAGGCTTTCGTTAAACCAGTAGGAAAAACCAACAGTACCATTTGCAGAAATATTACCGTTATACTCTTTTTCAGAATTACTACTTGTATTAAAAGGACCTATTTCAATCCAGGTGTAACCCGCACCTAAACCAAAGAAGGGTTCAAATGCAGTATTTTGCAATTTAAGTAAAGAGGATAAGTCATATTTCAAATAAGAACTAAGATTTAAATACAGTAAATCATCTGTCTGCTCAGAACCCCATTTACTAATAGTGTTGAATGAACCTTCAATAGCTACTGAAAAATTATTGTTGATATTTTTGCTTAAAGAAAGCGCTGAAAAATTAGGCGAAATATTCCAATGTTCGCTAACATTGAAAAAATCTTCAAGATTATCACCTTGATATGAAGCATGTGATCCAACTGGATATATATTAATAGCTGTTGTGCCAAGTGTAACTTGCCAGGGGGATTTTTCATTTTGAGAAATAGCAAAGGGTGAAACTAATAGTATCTGTAAAATTAGTAATGGTGTAACAAAATTATTCATCTTTAGAGTATTTATGGATCAATATTAATTTAGGTTGATTAAAAAATTTTAGAGCTGTTTTTGTCATGGCTTCGCCGTTGTGGGTGACACCACAAATTTACTTTTTTAATATGTATTCTTTTCCTACTTGTAGGAAAAACTCACCGAAATACCTGTATTTGCTAATTGTACCCAGCAGGCATTTCCCTTAATTTTTATCACCTTTCCCGCTTTTTTTAAAACAGGCACCTCAATTTGATCTCCAATACAAATACTGCTTTTATTTATGGTGTAATTACCACGGGTAAAATCGATTAATACATCCACCTCTATTTGGGAAACACGCGCACGCTTGCCCTTGTATGACATAAAACCTACAACACCAGCATGACAAAAGAGTTCATTATCCTTAAAGCTATCTTCTCTGACAAGAATCATAGATGGAAGCAAGGGCTTTTGCACCTTTTTTTTACGATCGCTCCATTGACGAATCTCTTCCTTAACGGGACAATAAGCAGTTATGCCCGTAGCTAAAAGCAGCTCAGCTACTTTTTTTTCAGCTCTTGAACGTGTATAGATCACGTTCCAATATGATAAATCATCAGATATTTCGCTAAGACCGTTCATTTTAAGAAACACAAGTTTATTGTAAAATTAAGATTTATAAAAAAGGTATTATGGTCATAATATAATCTCACTAGGATTTATTATTGTTTATGACAAATAAATAAGCATGCTGGGTGTAATAAATCAGAACGCGCCCATCTGATTCAAGTTTTTTTGATTCAATAAAATCTTCAATATCTAGAATTTTATGCATTTTATTA
>JAQCJC010000038.1 GCA_027593245.1 Bacteroidota bacterium
GCAAATATAACTTAATAATTTTTTACGCAAAAGAATTTTTGTTCAAATTCAAAAAACTTAAATTTGTTTCAATAAAATGCTTTAGTTATGAAAATCGAACAAATCTATACCAAATGTCTTGCACAAGGTGCCTACTATATCGAATCGAACGGCGAAGCAGCAATTATTGACCCATTAAGAGAACCTCAACCCTACATTGAAAGAGCCCAAAAAAGCGGAGCTCAAATCAAATATATTTTTGAAACTCACATTCATGCAGATTTTGTTTCAGGCCATGTCGATTTAGCCAAAAAAACTGGGGCAACTATCATATTTGGGCCCAACACAAAAACAACTTTTAATTGCTATAACGCTGCGGATAATGAAGAATTTAAAATTGGTAATATCACCATAAAAGCACTACATACACCAGGACATACTCTAGAATCTGTTACCTATTTATTAATTGATGAGAATAGTAAAAATCATGCAATTTTTACTGGAGACACCCTTTTTCTAGGTGATGTTGGACGTCCAGATTTGGCCATAAAATCAGAATTAACTGAAAAAGATTTGGCAGGAATGTTATTTGACTCTTTACGCTCTAAAATTATGAACTTAGAGGATGATGTTATTGTTTATCCTGCACATGGAGCGGGCTCAGCTTGTGGCAAAAACTTAAGTAAAGAAACTGTTGGAACCATTGGAGAACAAAAACAAACAAACTATGCCCTAAGATCTGAAATGAGCAAAGAAAAATTTGTAAAAGAAGTGCTTGATGGCATAAGCCCAGCTCCACAATATTTTGCTAAAAATGCACTTTTAAATAAGTCAGGATATCCCGATTTAGATCAAGTATTAGTTTCAGGGAACAAACCTCTTCCTGTTGATGTATTTGAAGAGCTTGAAAACGACAACAAAACACTCGTATTGGATGTAAGAACGCAACAAGAATTTGTTAAAAATCATATTCCGGGATCAATTTTTATTGGGCTGAACGGCGGGTTTGCACCTTGGGTTGGTGCACTTATTGCAGATATTACTCAGCCCATACTATTGGTTGTTCCTGATGGAAAATCAGAAGAAGCAGTCACTCGTCTTGCTCGGGTTGGATACGATAACACTCTTGGATTTCTGGATGGTGGTATTGAGTCATGGATTAATGCTGGTAAAGAAACAGATCAAATTACTTCAATCACTGCAAATGGGTTTGAACAACACACAAAAAATAAACCTGTTCATGTTTTGGACGTCAGAAAAGATGGTGAATACCGGTCAATGCATCTCAAAGGTGGAACTGTTCAACATTTTGCATTAGATTACATCAATACCCAACTTGATCAAATTAATTCAGACCAAAAATACTATATTCATTGTGCAGGCGGGTACAGATCTGTAATTGCTGCATCTATTCTGAAAAGAAATGGTTTTCACAATATTGTAGATATTGCTGGAGGTTTTGCTGCATTGAAAAAAACAGCTTTAGAAGTCAGCAACTACGTTTGTCCATCAACTTTATAAGCTATAGTAACTTAAATAATTTCGGCAGTTAAGCCCGCTTGTAAAAGTTTCGAGCAACGTGGTTCTAGATCATTATAAGCCCCCGTCTTAACTGTGCATTTCCCCTTATAATGCACTAAAATTGAACATTGTTCTGCTTGTTCAAAAGTGTGGTTACAAACATCAACCAAAGTCTCAATAACATGATCGAATGTATTAACATCATCATTAAATAAAACAATCTCATTAATTACAGCTTGATCTTCGATTGTTTGAACCTCCTTTTGTAATTGCTCTTTATTTGCCATCAATTTTTTTAAATTTTAGGGCTACCCACTTATTTCGTAAAATTTGACCTTCCAAAACTAAGCTATGCATTGTACAAAGCTCCTGAATGGCTGGGATATCCTGTTCGTAAAATCCACTTAAAAATAACAAACCATTTGGATTTAAGCAAGCAACATATTGAGGAATATCGTTCAAAAGAATATTCCTATTAATATTTGCTATGATTACATCGAATACTTTAGTATACAAAAGTTGAGCGTCTCCTTTAGAAACTGTAATATTTTGACACGAATTTCGCGAACAATTTTCAACACTGTTCAAATAACACCATTCATCAATATCAATAGCTTCAATAAGCGTTGCTCCTCTTTTTTCGGCTAAAATGGCCAAAACTCCAGTCCCACAGCCCATGTCTAAAACAGACTTGTTTGTGAAATCTGTAGCCAAAATATGCTGAATCATCATATGAGTTGTTTCGTGATGTCCCGTGCCAAAGCTCATCTTTGGTTCAATAACAATATCATACTCAACACTTGGTTTGGAATGAAAAGGTGCGCGAACAGAGCAACGTTGGTCCACTAAAATAGGATGAAAATTTTCTTCCCATTTAGCATTCCAATTAACTTGCTCAATCTCTTCAGAAGTGTAATTGATTGTAAATGCATTGTTATTCAATATTTGGATGTCATCCAGAATACTTGGATAATACTCCTCTTTTTGAATGTAAGCGGTAACTCCATTTGAATGTTCAACAAAACTCTCGAATCCTGCATAACCCAACTCAGCAATAAGAATTTCAACACCAGGATTTGAGGGAGTTATATCAAAGTGATATCCAATATATATGGATGCTTTCATTACGTTAAAATGAATTCACTATAGCACTAAAATGTTCTGCATCTAGAGCTGCACCGCCTATAAGCCCACCATCTACGTCAGGCTTTGAAAAAATTTCCTTTGCATTTGCGGACTTTACGCTACCTCCGTAAAGAATAGAAACCTCATCAGCTAAAGCAGGGGTGTACTGATCGGCTAGTGTTTTTCTGATGAATGCGTGCATGTCTTGTGCTTGCTCTGGGGAAGCGGTTTCTCCTGTACCAATAGCCCAAACAGGCTCATAAGCCAAAACTATTTGATCCCAAGCTGAGGCGGACAAATGGAATAGTGCATTTTTTATTTGACGCGCAACAACTTCATTCTCTTTTTTGGCTTTTCGATCGGCTAGCTCTTCGCCGAAACAAAAAATGACACGCATGCCGTGAGCAAGTGCAGTGTCAACTTTTTTAGCAAGCAACTCATCGGTTTCATTGAAATAAGCGCGGCGTTCACTATGGCCCAAAATAACCGTTGTAACCCCAATACTGGTAAGCATACTTGCGCTGACCTCACCAGTATAGGCTCCGTTTTCGGCAAAATGCATATTTTGGGCTGCAACCGAAATAGGACTTCCTTTTAGCGTATTTTTAGCTGCCAATAAATTAGTAAATGGCGGAGCTATTATGATATCGGTTGTCGAATGGTGATGATGGTCTAAAAGTTTTGAAACTAATATTTCAGAATCGACATAATCCTTATTCATTTTCCAATTTCCGGCGACAATTTGTTTTCTCATTTTAAGTGTTTTCTTAAATTTTTATCTTTAGTTTTAATGGCTTTATATACTACTATTTTACCACTGGCATCAACAATCATATAGCGTGGTATCCAGTCTAAGTCTAAAAAAGTTCCCATGGGTCCTTTCCAGCCCGATTGCATAAAGTAATGATCTCCCTTTAACTTGTGCTTTTGTATGCCCTTTTTCCAAGCACTCAAAGATTTGTCTAATGATAAATGAACATAGGCCATTTCAGGAAATTCATTTTGCAATTCCTTAAATTTTGGTATCGCTTTTAAGCAATCCTTACACCATGATGCCCAGACATCAACAAATATGGTTTTACCCTTGTGCTTCTCTAAAACCGTATTGAAGGACACCCGCTCATCGCCTAGGCTTATAAATTCATCGTTAAGTGCAGCTTCTGAAAAAGAGGTGAGGGATTCAGACTGACAGTTTAGTAAGGTACTACCTAGTAAAAAGGCAAAAAATAGTTTTCTCATTTAATTTAATTTGATTTTAGGGTCCAAATAAGCGTAAATAATATCAACAACAATATTTAGAAATACAAAAATAGTGGCAATTATTAAAACAGCACCCATAATTACTGGTAAATCTAATGTATTTAGTGCATTTACGATTTCTTTACCTATACCATTCCATCCAAAAATGTATTCTACAAAAACAGCGCCAGCCAACAAGGAGGCAAACCAGCCTGAAATTGCAGTTATAACAGGGCTCATCGCGTTCTTGAGTGCATGCTTTACTAACACCTGTTTTTCGCTCAATCCTTTGGCACGTGCTGTTTTAATATACTCTTGATTAAATACTTCCAATAACGAATTTCGCATCAATTGAGAAACAACAGCCAATGGACGGACCCCCAAAACAAGGGCAGGAAGGATTAAGTTTTGTAATTGAAGGTTTACGCGCTCACCAAAATCATCAAGTTCATAAAGGTTTCCTGTCATTTCTAATCCAGTAAATTCATGCCATAGAAAACCAAACAGCCAAGCAAAGATAATAGCACTGAAAAATGAAGGTAAACTCATCCCAAGTGTACTGACCACTAAAATTAGTTTATCGACCCAATGGTCTTTATACAAGGCCGAGAGTATACCCAAAAATATTCCCAAAATCAAGGCAATAAAAATAGACGAGCTAGCCAAAACAAAGGTATTGGGCAACGTATCCTTCAGAATTTGTGAAACACTCATACCTTGTCGTGTGAATGATGTTCGCAAATACGGGAATTTCAAAACAAGTTGATTGTTTGGTGTTCCAATAAGCTTTACATGCTTGTACTTATTAGAAGAAAGTTGGGTGTAATGGTCTTTGCTGTTGGAATGCAAAGAAATAGGAGACAAATCATTCAAATAATAAAGATATTGAGTAAATATTGGTTGATCAAACCCATATTTTTTTTTTACAATTTTCAATTGCTCTTCATCTTCATTTTGGCCAAGCATCATGCGCGCAGGGTCACCAGGTAAAACATTAAACAGATAAAATATAACAGATACAACACCAAAAAGCGTGATGAAAGTATAAATTGCTTTTTTTGCTATATATCTGCCCAAAATTTATAATTGTAAATCATCGATATCATTCCAATGCACCTTTTGTTGTACTGTGCCGCTTTTTAGTTGCAATAGCCCAGGATTAGAGCGCACTACGGTCTTCAATGCTTTTTCATCGCAAATGTAAAACTCGAAATCAAGGTCATACAGCGTTGTGATTCTACTTTTTACTTCCTCTCCAGAAGCACTTAAACCAATAACAGTATACCCCTTTGTAAGGGCAAGATCAGATACAGATTTTAATTTTTGAAGCCCCTGCTGATTTGCAGTTTCCAGATTATAACAAACAATCATTAACAAGCGGTCTTGATTAAGAAAATAATTGGTAAAGTCGTCCTGATCTGATTCAATAGAAAAATCTAATATTGAGGGCTGAAAACCCTCTTCTATAATCTCAGTTTCTACACCCACATAGGTTCCGTCTACAGCTGGGTAAGACCCGTCGGTTACAAACGTTTGCTGCGTACCATTGACATCAAAAGTCCAAGTAAACTCTTGGACTGCTTTAGGTGCATTAGGTGGAGTACTCATGTTTTCAATCAAATTAGCTCCAATTTTGTACGCCCTAAAATCAATACTTGGTAAATGCATCAAAACATGATAGCCAAATGCCAAACTCAAAACTAAACTGAGCGTTGCAATAGTGTTGGTCATGAAAGAATTGAAAATCGGTTTGATGTATTTACGTCCATAAAAGACAATCAGTATAAGAACCAGTAAAACAACGTCCTTTGTAAAACTTTCCCATGGGGTTAACTTCAAAGCATCGCCAAAACATCCACAATCTTTGACTTTGTCAAAATACGCAGAATAAAAAGTCAAAAACGTAAAGAAAACAATCATTGACAAAAGACTCCAAAGTGTGAATTTGGGTTTATAGCCAATCAACAAAAACACACCCAACACAACTTCAAAAACAACAACAAATAATGAAATAGCGAGCGCATAAGGCTCCAAAAAAGGTAAATTTAACACATCCGTACTAAAATATTCCTGAAGCTTATAGGAAAACCCAAGTGGGTCGTTGAGTTTAATAAACCCAGAAATAACAAACAGTATCCCTACAAAGATCCTTGAAATAGGGGTTAATATTTTCATTGGTTGTTCTTTAAGTGAATAAGTGCAAAAATGGCATAATTGATCATATCTTGATAGTTAGCATCGATTCCTTCACTAACTAATGTTTGACCAGCATTGTCTTCAATCTGTTTTACCCGCAACAATTTCTGTAAAATCAAGTCTGTCAGTGAGCTCACTCGCATATCACGCCAAGCCTCGCCGTAGTCGTGGTTTTTATCCATCATAAGTTGCTTTGTTTGAGCAACTTTCGAATTATAATCAGACATTGTCTCTTCAAAAGATAAGTCTGGTTGTTCGACTACGCCGCGTTCGATTTGAATCAATGCCATTACACAATAATTTATAATGCCGATAAATTCGCTAGAGGCACCCTCGTCTACCCGCTGGGTTTTATTTTGTTGCAATCCACGAATGCGTTGTGCTTTTATAAAAATCTGATCCGTCAATGAAGGCAATCTTAAAATACGCCAAGCACAGCCGTAGTCTTTCATTTTCTTGGAAAACAAATCTCTACAGCTTGAGACAATTGCATCATATTCTTTTGATGTATTTTGCATAAAATGGATTGAATTTTGCGTAAATTTCGCTTAAAATTTTCAAACCATCAAAATTTATGGTTTAAACTTTAGACTAGCAATGAAATCTAAAAACAAGAATATAAATTTAAGCATTAACTGTAATGGAAAACTGGTAGACCTCAACACACCAAAGGTAATGGGCGTATTGAATATTACGCCTGATTCTTTTTATGATGGAGGTCGATACAAAGATGCTAAGAGTATATTAAATCAAACTGAAAAACTCATTTCAGAAGGAGCTACCTTTCTTGATATTGGTGCTTATAGTTCGCGGCCAGGTGCTGATTTTATTTCTGAAAATGAGGAGCTACAACGGATTGTACCTGTAGTTGAGTTAATCCAAAAAAAAAATCCTGATGTTTTGATTTCTGTAGACAGTTTTCGTGCAAAAGTGATTCGCGAATGCGTCAGTGCTGGCGCAGTCATATCGAACGACATTTCTGCTGGCAAACTTGACACAGATATGATTAAAACCGTGGGGGAATTGGGTGTTCCGTACATCATGATGCATATGAGAGGTACTCCACAAACCATGAAGAACCTCATAACATACCAGCATCTAATAAATGAGATCTATGCCTATTTTTCAAAACAAATCGAGCTTGCGCGACAACACCATATTACAGATATTATTATCGACCCAGGGTTTGGGTTTGCAAAAACATTAGCTCAAAATTATGAACTGCTCAAACAAATGGAATTCTTCAAAAATTTGAACTGTCCTATTCTAACTGGCGTTTCAAGAAAATCAATGATTTATAAAGTCCTTGGCTGTACAGCTAACGAAGCCCTTAACGGCACCACTGCCCTTAACATGGCTGCACTTATGAATGGCGCATGCATTCTTCGAGTTCATGATGTAAAAGAAGCTGTGGAGTGCATCAAACTGTTCAATCAACTCTAATGGTTTTACATTAAAATTGTATCTTTATTAAAATTTTATTTTCGTGGATATTCTCAAAGACCTTTTAAACTTTAACATCCTTGACATCGTAGACATCATTCTTGTTGCCCTTTTGCTTTACTACGTATACAAGTTGATTCGAGGCACAGTAGCCATCAACATCTTTATTGGAATTGTAATTTTTTATTTATTCTTCTTGCTTGTTGATGCGCTTGAAATGCATATGCTCACAAGAATATTAGGCGGATTTATGAGTGTTGGAATTATTGCACTAATCGTTGTATTTCAACCAGAAATACGAAAATTTTTATTAATGATTGGTTCTACAAATTTTGGAAAGAAAAGTGACGTTTTGGGCCGTTTTAAATTCTTGGTAAATACTGTAAGCGAAAATACAACAGACACGGAGGCGATTATCGATGCTTGCGTAAAAATGGGAAGCAGTAAAACCGGGGCCCTACTCGTACTTGAACGCAACAATAATTTGGACTTCCTTATTGAAACTGGAGATGAAATGAACATCAAAGTTACCCAACCTATTCTAGAAAGCATCTTTTTCAAAAACAGCCCGCTTCATGACGGTGCTATCATCATAGCAAACAATATCATAAAAGCCACTCGAGTTATTTTGCCCGTAACTAACAAAAAAAGCATTCCCTCGCGCTTCGGACTGAGACACAAAGCAGCTATTGGAATAACCGAAAAAACAGATGCTATTGCTCTTGTGGTAAGTGAGGAATCAGGGCAAGTCTCCTATGTTAATAACGGTGAGTTTGTATTGTTTAATGACACTCAAGAACTCAAAGAAAAAATTAAAGCAGACCTAACCTAATTCTGCTTGCTTTAAAAACTGAGCCTCGTACAATCCTCGATAAATACCATCCTGATTTTTTAAAAGAGATTTATGTGTGCCAAACTCTACGATTTCGCCTGCATCCATAACAATGATCTTATCTGCTTTCTGGATTGTAGCCAATCGATGGGCAATTACAATAGAGGTTCTTCCTTTGGTGATTTTTTTTGTTGCATCCTGAATCAATTGTTCTGAATATGAATCGATTGAGGCAGTGGCTTCGTCTAGTATTAAAAGCTTGGGGTTTATGATATATGCTCTTAAAAAGGAAATCAGTTGCCTTTGTCCAGAAGATAGCATGGCCCCCCGTTCTTTTACGTTATACTGATACCCCCCTGGAAGAGAACAGATAAAATCGTGAATACCAATTTGTTTTGCAGCGGTCTCAACATCATCCAAACTGTGTTTTGAATCTCCCAAAGTAATGTTTTGAAAAATAGTATCCGCGAACAAAAAGACATCTTGAAGCACAACTGCAACATTTTTGCGTAGAGATTTCAATGAAAATGTTTTAATGTCTTTACCATCAAAGCGAATAGCTCCAGAACTGATATCATAAAATCGATTCAAAAGATTAATAATGGTAGTTTTCCCAGCTCCAGTTGAACCAACCAATGCAATGGTCTGACCAGACTCAACCTTAAATGAAATATTCTTCAAAACAGGCTCGTTTGCCACATACGAAAAACTTACCTTATCAAATTCAATTTCCCCTTTGAAATTGGTAAGTTCTTCGTTACCGAAATCTTCAATATTAGATTTTGTGTCTAATACTCTAAACACACGATCAGCAGCAACCATACCCATTTGTAAGGTATTGAATTTATTTGCAATTTGATGTAATGGCCGAAACATCATAGGAACCATCATGATAAAAGCAGCCAAATCCCCTACAGTGGCAGTTTGTTCAAAAATTACATTTAGCCCCCCGAGCCAAATAATAGTTCCCAATGTAATAGAAGATAAAAGTTCGGCAATTGGAAAAAATACAGAATTGTACCAAACGGTCTTAATCCATCCTTTTTTATGCCGTTCGTTTATTTCTTTAAACCTTTGAAATTCTATTGCTTCACGTGCAAATAATTGAACTATTTTCATGCCTGTTAAGCGTTCCTGTACGAAAGAATTTAAGTTAGAAACCTCATTTCTAACATCTTCAAAGGCCTTTTTCATATACTTTTGAAAAATTTTAGTCGCAATGAGTACAATAGGAAGCGTACAGAAAACAATAATGCTCAAATGCCAATTCATATAAGCCATAACAGAACCAACGACCAACATTTTGAGAATATCACTGAAAATCATGAACAGGCCTTCACCAAAGATGTCGGCAATTCGCTCCATGTCGGTTACTGTCCTTGTAAGTAAAACTCCAACAGATGAATTGTCGAAATATTTCATCTTAAAGCCCAAAATCTTATTGAATAATTTGATTCTAATATCGCGAACAACAGATTGACCAAGCCAACTTGCATAATAAATGAAAAACAAATTGCAGACAACCTCTAAAAAAAGCAAAATAAACATCCAGACAATATATTTCAGAAAGCCGGCTTGCTGTTGTTGCTCAATGTTCTGATCCATAGCTAACTGCAAAACCTTTGGCCGTAGAGCTCCAAAAACAGCCAATCCTATAACAGTAATCAATGCAAAAAAGAAGATCCCATAATAGCGCTTAGTATAGCCCAAAAGACGGCCAAAGAGCTGTGCATCAAAAGCTATATTTTTATTTTTTTTAGCGATCATAAACTGAATCAGGGTAAACTATTTCACTCAAATACAAGCCCTTTGCAGGAGCCGAAGCTCCTGCATTAGAGCGATCTTTGGACTGTATAATCTTATGTAGATCGGATACCGATATTTTATAATTGCCAACATCAAGCAATGTTCCTACTATAGCACGAACCATATTTCTCAAAAATCGATCAGCACTAATTTTAAAAATCAACTCAGTTTCATTCTTAGACCAGTGGGCTTCGTAAATCGTACAAATGTGTGTTTTAACATCTGAATGCGCTCTCGAGAAACACTTGAAATCAGAGTAATCCAACAATATGTTTGAAGCCTTGTTCATTAGGTTAAGGTCTAATTTTTTGGTATAATAAAAGGCCGTATCAAAGCTAAATACATCTTTCGATGTCGCTATTTTATAATAATAAGTGCGTTGCGTAGCATCGAATCGCGCATGGGCATCAGCTTTAACCGGTTTAATGTTGTGGACCGCTATGGTTTTAGGTAAAAAAGAATTCAATTTATAAACCAAGTCAACAGCATCAATAACTCGATCATAATCAAAATGAGCAACCATCTTAGTGGCATGCACTCCAGTATCGGTTCGTCCAGCCCCCATTGTGTTTATTGGAATCTTGAGTAAAACTGTAAGTGCATTATCCAAAACGGACTGCACTGTTACGGCATTGGGTTGTACCTGCCAACCATGATAATCGGTTCCATTATAAGAGAATTCTATGAAATATCTCACGCTAATTTGATACTTTTGTTGCTGAAAAAACAAAGATAAGACTTTGAAGTGGAATCCCTTTGTTTTTAATCAATCCATGAAAAAAATATTACTCTTATCGGACACCCATGGTTATATTGGGGAGGAAATCATAAAATATGTTCATCAGGCAGATGAAGTGTGGCACGCTGGGGATATTGGAGACTTAAAAGTAACCGATGCGCTCAAAAAAATAAAACCTCTTCGGGCTGTATATGGAAATATTGACAACAATCAAGCACGCTTAGAATTTCCACTCCATCAAAAATTTACCTTAGAGGGCGTCAAGGTTTGGATTACGCACATCGGTGGGTATCCAAATCGATATGCAAAAAAAGTTCGGGAAGATATTTATAAGCACACGCCAGATTTATTCATTTCTGGCCATTCGCATATTCTAAAAGTGATGCAAGACAAAAAACTAAAGTTATTACATATGAATCCAGGGGCTGTTGGTATACATGGCTTTCACAAGATGCGCACCATGTTGCGCTTTGAAATTTCTGAAGGAACTATTCAAAACTTGGAAGTCATAGAATTTAAACGAAGTGCACAAAAAAACCCTGAATAAATCAGGGTTTTTTCTCGCACTAATATTACTAAGATAATAGGCTTATCTCAATCGGTCTACAGATTTTACGAGTGCTTCATCCTTTTTAATGGCTTTATTGGCTAAAACCAATAATACGATAGAAATAACAGGAAGAAACAACCCAATACCTTTCTCAGCATTTTCTAATGCTCCAGGTAAGTTAAGCAGTCGATATACAAACAATCCTAGTAAAATTAAGTTTAATATGATATTAAGACGTCCAAAAACAAATTGGTTCTGTCTGGATTTGAATGAAAAAACAGCTATAATAGACAACAAAGCAGAAGCTAAAAACACGTATAAATAAACATTTTCGTCTTTTGCATAAAGTGAATTGTCAGAAATAGTCCATAGGGGAACCAAAAAAGAAACCACTCCTGTAGTTACAGCAGACAACAAAAGATATAAAGTTTGTATTCTTTGAAGCATTATTATCTCTAAAGATGTCAAATGTAGCAGTTTCTTTTTTATTATTTTAAATATATTTTAAAAATATTGTTGTATAATTGCAGTGTACAAATAATAAAGCATTCTTTCGCTTTTATTTATTTTCATTTTATCAATAACTATTTCATTTTATAATAATCTTCACATATCTCTGCTTCAAAGCGGAAAACACTCAATTTAATTATCATAAAACAACCAAAAAATAATGTTTGAAATTTCACAATTAAAAGAAAAAAAACTACCTGAATTACAAGAAATTGCAAAGGACTTAAAAGTTGCCAAATTTAGAAGTTTAAAAAAATTAGACTTAATTTATCAAATTTTGGACGTTCAGGCTGCCACGCCGAATGCTGAGCCCAAAGCAGATCAAAATCAACCACAAAAACCAAGACGAGAACGCGTCAATAAACCTGCTCAAAATAAGCCAAACAACAACGATCGTTCTAATGACCGCAACTCAAAAAACAACCCACAAAACAACTCGTCCAACGACAACGCAAAGACCCCAGCTAAAGAACAGCAAAATAAGCCAATACAACAAAAGCAACAAAAACACAACAACGGACAAAACCATAAAAACAACAATAATCATCAGCGAAAAGAAAATAACGGCAATAAGGACAACAGAAACCGTTATAAAGAACCCGATTTTGAATTTGATGCTATCGTTGAAAGCGAAGGTGTTTTGGACGTAATGTCTGATGGCTATGGCTTTTTAAGATCTTCAGACTACAACTACTTATCTTCACCTGATGATATTTATGTTTCACAATCTCAAATTCGCTTATTTGGACTGAAAAATGGAGATACTGTATTGGGGCATGTACGTCCACCAAAAGAAGGTGAAAAATATTTTCCACTCATCAAGGTGAGTAAAATTAATGGATTGGACCCACAAGTGGTCAGAGACCGTGTGGCTTTTGAGCACTTAACACCACTTTTCCCACAAGAAAAATTCAATATTGCTGAAAAACAAAGCACTATTTCTACACGAATTATGGATTTGTTTTCCCCTATTGGAAAAGGACAACGTGGTATGATTGTATCGCAGCCAAAAACAGGTAAAACCATGCTTTTGAAAGATGTAGCGAATGCCATTGCCGCCAACCATCCTGAAGTGTACCAAATGATTCTTCTGATTGATGAACGTCCTGAAGAAGTTACCGACATGCAACGTAATGTCCAAGGGGAAGTGATTGCTTCTACTTTTGACAAAGAAGCCCACGAACACGTAAAAATCGCCAATATTGTTTTGGAAAAAGCAAAACGATTGGTAGAATGTGGCTATGATGTAGTGATTCTTCTCGATTCCATTACACGATTGGCCCGTGCCTACAATACGGTACAACCGGCCTCTGGAAAAATATTAAGTGGTGGTGTAGATGCCAATGCCTTGCACAAACCAAAACGCTTTTTTGGTGCAGCTCGAAAAATAGAAAATGGAGGTTCGCTATCCATTATTGCTACCGCACTGACGGAAACAGGCTCTAAAATGGATGAAGTTATTTTTGAAGAATTTAAAGGAACAGGAAATATGGAGCTGCAGTTGGATCGTAAAATATCGAACCGACGTATTTTCCCTGCCATTGATTTAACCTCATCAAGCACACGACGAGACGACTTATTACTAGATGAGAAAACCGTACAACGTATGTGGGTAATGCGAAAGTACCTTGCAGACATGAACCCTGTGGAAGCGATGGAATTTATTAATGATCGCTTTAAGCAAACCCGAAACAACGAAGAGTTTTTGATTTCGATGAATGGATAATAAAAACTAAAGCATAAAAAAAGCCTTCCAAAATATGGAAGGCTTTTTTTTAGATATCTTGAAGCGATTACAACTGCGCAATATGGCTGGCTAATTTAGATTTCAAATTTGCCGCTTTGTTGTTATGTATAATGTTTCTTTTAGCTAACTTATCAATCATAGAAGCCACAGAAGGAAACGCTTTTTCAGCTTTCTTCTTGTTAGTTAGTTCACGTAAACTTTTGATCGCATTACGGGTCGTTTTATGCTGATACTTGTTCAGAATACGCTTGGCGTTGTTGCTTCTAATTCTTTTTAATGCTGACTTATGATTTGCCATAATTATTTAAATATTATACTATTATAAATTGTAGCCCGTAGGGGAATCGAACCCCTCTTACCAGGATGAAAACCTGGCGTCCTAGCCGATAGACGAACGGGCCGTTTTGTTTCGATTTAAATCTTTTGTTTTTCAACTTGTTTTAAAATCCAAAACAGCTACAATATTTCTATTGCGGTTGCAAAAATACAACTATTTTTAAATGCTACAACAATCGCGATTGTTTTTTTAGCTTTTTTTGAAAATTTTAATACGCTTTTGCGAATAAAACACGTCCTTTTGAAGCAGCGCCAGAAAACACACATGCTCCAACTTCCTCGCTTGAAGCATAAGGAATACAACGAATGGTGGCTTTAGTCAGTTCCTTGATTTTTTGCTCAGTTTCTGCAGTACCATCCCAATGTGCTGAAATAAATCCGCCTTTGTCTTCCAACACTGTTTTAAAGTCTTCAAAAGTGTCGACTTCTGTAATGTGTGCATCCCTGAAATCAAAAGCTCTTTTGTATAAAGACTGCTGTATTTCTTTAAGTAAATTTTTAATTTCTTTGGACAATCCGTCTAAAGGATAAGTCGTTTTTGAAAGGGTATCACGCCGTGCGACTTCTACAGTCCCTTTTTCTAAATCTTTTGGTCCTATAGCAATACGCAAAGGCACTCCTTGCAACTCGTGTTGTGCGAATTTGGCGCCGGGACGTTGGGTGGTTCTATCATCATATTTCACACTAATGTTTTCACTGCGAAGTGTGTTCATTATATTCTGAGCAACTGTACTGACAGCATCTAACTGCTCCTCACTTTTATAGATAGGTACAATCACCACTTGATAAGGCGCTAAATTTGGCGGAAGTACCAAGCCTTGATCGTCACTATGGGTCATGATGAGTGCCCCAATAAGTCGTGTTGAAACACCCCAAGAAGTGGCCCAAACATGATCTTGATCGCCAGCACTGGTCATGAACTTGACATCAAATGCTTTAGCAAAATTTTGCCCAAGAAAATGAGATGTTCCAGCTTGCAACGCTTTTCCGTCTTGCATAAGGGCTTCAATACAATAGGTTTCTTCAGCACCTGCAAAACGTTCACTTTCAGTTTTTGTTCCTTGGATAACAGGAATGGCCATGAAGTTTTGAACAAAATTGGCGTATACTTGGTTCATTTGTTTAGCCTCGTCTAGTGCTTCTTGTTTGGTAGCATGTGCCGTGTGGCCTTCTTGCCATAAAAATTCGGCAGTACGCAAAAACAGACGTGTACGCATCTCCCAACGCACTACATTAGCCCACTGATTGATTAATATTGGTAAATCTCTGTAAGACTGAATCCACCCTTTGTAGGTGTTCCAAATAACAGCCTCACTTGTTGGTCGTACCACAAGCTCTTCCTCTAATTTTGCTTTAGGATCTACACGAAGTTTACCCTGGTTTTCAGGATCGTTTTGCAAACGATAATGGGTAACCACAGCACACTCTTTAGCAAAACCTTCAGCATTTTTTTCTTCAGCTTCAAATAAACTTTTGGGAACAAATAATGGAAAGTATGCATTCTGATGGCCAGTTTCTTTAAACATGCGGTCGAGTTCGGCTTGCATTTTTTCCCAAATAGCATAGCCATAAGGTTTGATGACCATACAACCTCGTACGGCTGAATTTTCTGCTAGGTCGGCTTTAACAACCAATTCGTTGTACCATTTGGAGTAATCTTCAGCTCTTTTTGTAAGGTTTTTAGGCATATTGTTATAATTTGGCACAACAATTGTGTTGTAAATAAATGTATTAATTTTACACAAAACTAAGTATTTTTAAAACGTCCAACAATTTAAATTACATCGTCATGAAATTTACAACAATACTACAACCACTCAAATCTGCTTTTTTAGCCTTAATCGGGTTCACCTTTTTTGCCTCCTGTGGTTCTTACCAGTATGTTGGAATGTCTGAAGATGGTATTTATGGTACTTCCGAAAGTGCAACCAACGAAGCTGTTTACAAAGATGATAATTCCAATAGTACGCAAGAGAACAGTTATTATAGCGACTACTTCAAAGGTAAAGCAAATGAATACAACAGCGACGAAGCTGAAGTTTTTACAGATATTGACAGCTACAGTGGTACTTATGACGAAAGTGCTGAGAACTCAAATGAAGACGCTTACGCTGGTTGGGGACAAAATAACGACTCACAACTTGTTATCAATATACAAACAAGACCTTCATTTTGGGGTTTTGGATGGGGGCGCCCGTTCTACAATCCATGGGGTTGGAACAATTTTGGATGGAACGGTGGATGGAATCAATGGGGTTATGTGAATTATGGTTTTTGGGACCCTTTTTTCTATAACTCTTGGAATACACCTTTTATAGGCTATGGATATGGGCCAAATTTTTACTATCGACCCTACAGAAGCAGAAATGTAGCCTATAACAATGGATACAGAAACTCAAGAAATAGAACCTCGAGCTATCGAACAACTAGCTTAGCCAACCGCAGTGCCTTGAGCACTGTTTCAAGAACACGTTCAAATGCAGGGCAAAATACATCAAGCAATACAAGTAGAACCTACAAAACTAACCGCCCTACAAGAACTTCCTCTAGAACAACTACCACAAAAACACGATCTGTTCGAAACAGCGATGGTACAATATCCACAACGCGCGAGACGAGAACAAGCTCACCTAGTAGAACAAGAAGTACTAGAACAACACGTTCCCGCTCAACGTATAGCCCTCCAAGATCGTCAACAAGATCTACAACCACAAGATCAAGTGGCGGTTCAAGATCAAGAGGAGGAGGATCAACCATACGTAAAAGAAATTAACCTACATCTAACTAAGATATTAAAGCATTTAAATGAAAACACTACTTATTTCTTTCTTTGGCCTAATCTCATTTGGCTGTATTCATGCGCAAGATTTAACTGATGCCCTCAGATACTCTAGTGGCGAAACTCAGGGCACTGCTCGATTTAAGGCCCTTAGTGGAGCATTTGGTGCATTGGGAGGCGATATTTCTGGGGTAAGCCTTAACCCCGCTGGTGCAGCCATTTTCAGCAGAAGCCAAGGCGCTTTGTCTGTGGCCAATAGTTCTGTTTCAAAAGATTCCGAGTTCGGAGGCTCATTAAACAACCGAACAAATAACAATTCTGATTTACATCAAATTGGAGCTGCCTTTGTTTTTGAAAATAACAACTCAATGTGGAATAAATTTGTTGTGAGCTTGTTCTATGAACAACTACAAGACTATAATGCACGTTTTTTTGCTGCGGGTTCTACAAACAACTCTATCGCTAGTTATTTTTTACAAAATGCTAATGGGTTGAATTTAGAAAATATTAGTGCATTACCAGGTGAAAGCACAACTGATGCATATGGAGCTATTGGATCAAGTTTTGGATACCGTCACCAACAAGCATTTTTAGGGTATGACAGTTTTATCCTTGAACCCGTTTCTGGCGATGATGATAATACTGCCTATACCTCAAATATTGCTCAGGGAAACTTTAATCAAGAGTACGACCATTTGACTCAGGGATACAATGGGAAATTTTCTGCAAATTTGGCCATGCAGTACAATAAATCTATAGCACTAGGATTGAATATCAATTCTCATTTTATCGATTTTAGGAAAAGCACTTATTTGTTTGAAGAAAACACAAACGATGGATCTACAATTAACGAAGTGAATTTTGAAAACGAACTTTATACAACAGGTGAAGGGTTTTCTTTACAGCTTGGGACCATTGTTAAATTAACCGACGATATCCGTATTGGGCTAAGTTACGCCACCCCAACTTGGCTTACCCTTCGTGAGGAAACCACTCAATATTTATCGACATTTGACGATGAGACTAGTCAAGGGTATGTAGTTAACCCATCTATTGTTAATATATTCCCTGAATACAATTTAAAAACACCTGGAAAACTTATTGGTAGTATCGCTTATATCTTAGGGAAATCAGGTCTTATTAGTTTTGATTACAGCAGAAAAAATTATGCTAATACCAGTTTTGACACCAATGACAATTCCTTAGATAACGCTTTAAATAGTGACATTAACGACACTTTCAGAGCAGCTAACTCATACAAAATTGGGGCTGAATTAAGACAGAAGAACTTTAGCTTTAGAGGAGGCTATCGTTTAGAAGAAAGCCCCTATAAGGATACATCTATCGCAGGAGACTTAAAAGGGTTTTCATTGGGATTAGGATATAGCTTTGGGAATTCTAAAGTGGATTTAGCATACGAAAACATAAAACAAAAAACAATGCAGCAACTTTACCAAAGCGGTTCACTAGATGCAGCTTCAATAAACAATAAAAACTCCATCGTAACACTTACTTTAAGTTTGGACTTATAATTTGAATTAGTCTGTTAAAAAAACCGTGCAATTGCGCGGTTTTTTTATTAATTATCGTTTCAAACTAAAATGTGCTCTGAGTTGTTTAGGAACGCCTGTATTTAAATCATTGTATTCTAACATAAACCAATAGTCTGTGGTTGGCATCTGCTGGCCATTGTATGTGCCGTCCCATCCTTCACCTGCAGGGGTGATTTGCTTAAGTAATTTTCCGTACCTG
>JAQCJC010000127.1 GCA_027593245.1 Bacteroidota bacterium
ATCTGGGGAGACTTTAATTAGTTTTGGATTATATAAGAACCCAACCATTGCATGAGTAAAAAACGCTGTATTTTGTGTATATCCATGAGTTTTAAAATAATCCTTAAAATATGGGTAGTAATTATTAGATACACTTGATAAATTGCTGTTAAATTTTGGCAATCTATCTTTGATGCTACCATATATCAAGTTGGAAAATATCATTACATCATAATCATCTGCATTAGTGTTGAATGTATGTAAGAACTCAGCATTAGATGGATAGCTGTCGTGAGAGAAATTAACATTACATTTTTTATCGATAATTTCAGTTATTTTAGGGTCATCAAGAAACCCAAAGAATGCGGTAGCATTTACATTTGGCTTTTCAGACGCACCTGCCGAATGAGCCATATTAAAAGAGACAGCAATTATGCTTGAGCATAAGGTTGCAATTAATTTTAGTTTGTTCATTAGTAGATATTCCATTATTTGATAGAGGCTAGTTCATCAGTATTAAGAACACGAGCAAATCCAAAAGAAATATTTTTTATCGCAGCCTCGTGTAATTCACTGTTTATAGTTCCTGTAGCATCATTGATAAAAAACACATTATACCCTCGCATAAAGGCATCTCTTGTGGTGGTTTCACAGCAACAGTTAGTCATAACTCCACAAACAATGAGATCTGTAATTTTATTTTCCTTTAAAATATATTCTAAATTGGTTTGATAAAAAGCGCTATATTGGCTTTTGTCTACAATAATAGCATTGCTAGCATCAAACTCATCCATGATTTCCCATTCCTTGCTTCCCTTAATGATTTGATCTCCACCCCACCAAGTAATCATATTGTCAGAGGTGTCCGAGCTATCATTATGGCGAACAAATATTTTTTTCATTTTATTTTCATCTGCAAATTTAATCAGTTTTTTAACATTAGATATTTGCTTTCCAGATATAATTTCATCCTTAAATACATTTTGCATTTCTATGATTAATAAAGCAGCAGATCCTGTGTTTATTGTATTTTTACTCGAGTTGTATTCATTTGCAACACACAAATCAACATCATAATTCATTCTAGGCTCCTATGGGCTTATTCTTGTCATCTATTTCTGTTAAATTAAAATAATATTTCAACTCATTGCAAGTTGCCTTAATATTGACCACCAAAATATTTATAAATCTGAATTTCAAAGACAAGTTTTTATGTTATTTTCATTGGTTGGCAAAAAGCAATCAATATTGTACTAAATTAAATCATTTATCCTGATTAGAAGGCGTGAAATATTCTGGCAAACCACGCCAAAATTTAAAAATCCAACTGTCCGTAAAGTGAGAGTTGACTATTGAGTAAAATGACGCAAGTTAATCATTGTATATGCAATTGTTTTCAACGCGTAATGCAATTTACTAATGTGTTCAAACCGCATCAACAAACGCTTGAACTTATCTTCCCAAGCAAATACACGCTCAATCGTCTCAAATCTCTCTTTAAAAATACTTTCGTCAAATAAGCGCTTTCTGCCACGCTTTGTCTTTTTACGATTACGTTTGTTTTCATTAATATTAGGGGTCATGTTATGGTTAAAAATTAACTTCCTATTGGCTTGACTATCATATCCACCATCTAGGCTCATGACACACTTATCCATTGCAAAACCGACTGCTTTAGATGTTTTCTTCAATGATTGCAGCGCCTCTGGAAATAAAGGTGATTCATTACGATTACCAGGTGCCGCGATAAATGGTGCAAGTACATTTGCATTTCTATCACAAAAAGCCACAACTTTATCACCAGTGAGATGTTTATGACCATTTCTGCCAATGTTGTCGCCCCTTTTTTTGCGGCAGCGCTAGTGCCATCACCGTGAATTACTGTCGTGTCAAGCTTGCCATTATCATGTAAGGCTTGTACAGAATGGCAAAATATAAGATCAAAGCAACCATCTTTTTCCCACCGCCTAAATTGCCTATAAACACTTGTATAATGTATCTCTAGCTTACCATCATCTGCCTTTTCAATAGGGAGCGTTTTCCATTGGCACCCCATATGTAAAAATTTCAGGATGTAGTTAAATATTTTAAAAAATGGCAGTTTTGTTGATGGACCTCGAGCTCCGCTGGTAAGGTGCTCACAGATAAATTCATTAAACTGATCTTCGGTCAGAGCCGTTGGAATCTCTTTATACTTCTTGCTTTTGGTCATTTTCAGCCTTGAAAGTATCGTCTGAATGGAATGAGTAGGCTATGGTAACAAGTCTTTATTTTAAAGGCATCAAGAAAAATTAATAACTTGCAATGAGTTGATAGAAAAATATTACGTTTCCAGTGAGATCTGCTGCCGTCAAAGAGGGATATTTTTTAAAATTAGAATTGCTGCATTTACATTTTATTGGTTTATCGTTATGATATTCCATGTGATTAGTATCGTTGTTTTGTTTACAGTTATAGCCTGTCAATCACCATGGCGTAAGTCGATCTAAAAGTAACTACCAAGTGCTGAAACTCTAAACTTCGGGGGATTGTTTAAGAATGAGAAAAAAGAAGCAAAAATATCAATTCAAAATAATGGCTAAAAACATGAAATTTTTGAGATTAATGGGAGTAATGCTGCCCGCTAGTTTGCTGTTTGGTTGTAATTCTTCAGATAACAGTACTTCTAACAGTACTTCGGCAGCAGGATATAAAGTTGATTATTCTGCTCAGATGAGCTCGACTGAAGTAGCCTATAGCAAATTAAGTATTACTGTAAATAAAGTGCAGCAACTGAATGCGCTTGCAGCCCAAACTACACCTGAGAGTTACTCAGTCAAAATAGTGGAAAATCCTAATATTCATATTAATGGGAGTTGCAGCAATATTCCAATTGGGCAGCCATGTGCATTATATGTGTCATTAAAAGCATCTGCAGCTAGCGAGGAAACTTTAAATTGGAGCGTTGTCCTACCGGACGGTGTAAGCAAATCTGAACATACAGTTATTAAAAAGACTAGTTTACAGGTTAACCTCCTCAAGAATTCTGTTTTGCCGGTAGATAAA
>JAQCJC010000039.1 GCA_027593245.1 Bacteroidota bacterium
CATCAAAACTCCATTCCCAAGAAATTGTATCATAATCATCAGAGTTGTTTTCTAAATTAATTTCAATAGTGGTATTCCCTTCTTCACAGACAAACAAAGGGGTATTCAAAGGTTGTGTTGTAATATTAACAAAGTCTTGATAGTCAAATAATCCGTCTGTATTGGTGTCTATTGCAAGACCATAGCCGTCTCCACCCAAAACCAGTCCATTTGTATCTATACTTGTGCCGTTTAGTATCCCTAGAATTCCTGTAAATCCGGCTTCGTCAACGTCAAAACAATCATCGGCATCTGAATCCAACTCGATAAAATCTGGCAACCCGTCGGCGTCTGAATCTAATGGAATAATGCTCTCAGCAATATCTGATGATCCGTTGAAATTATCATCTGTAAACCCTAAATCAATTTGTCCGTCATTATCCATATCTAGTGTATTAAATCCAATTCCTGCCTCAAAAAGATCAAAAAGTCCATCATTATCACTGTCCAAATCCAAATAATCAGGCATAGAGTCTAAATCTGTGTCAATAGGGCTTTGCGCCAAATCGTGATGCCCATCTGAATCAGAATCATTTGTGTCCATGCCGTCAACCCTACCATTGCCACTAGTGTCCAAGGCTGAGTTTCCGCTTTCAACAAGATCAAAAATTCCATCATTATCGGAATCTAAATCAATTGCATCTTCAATACTATCGCCATCAGAATCTATAGATCGACAGGCTTGCGTAAGTTGGAAAGCAACGCTATTAGAATTTATTTCTGAAATATTATTGTATTCAATTTCAAACTGACTTGCGCTGTAGGATTGAAATGAAAATGTGCCGTTTCCTGGGGGGAGAGCTGCTGAATTCAGTTTAAATCGAATTTCAAAAGCTGTAAATTCTTGAATATTATTATCATAAATTCCATCATAGTTGATATCTATAAGCAATTGATTATCAGGGTTTAATACAGTAATAGTTTGGTCTTCTGGAACACTTAGTTTATAGTCTTCTTCGTCATTCATTGCTCCTGTAGTAAATGTTGCAGGCGCTTGTTCTATTTTAAAATGTGTTGGTGCATCAAACACCAATTGATAAGTTGTGGTGCTTTGAATATTTCCGACTTTTGGCGATGCGCTAAGGTGCATAATTTGATCTGTAAAACCTTCAAAAGGATCTGAGGTAATATTTTCTGTACTCGTTGTTGTAGATGCTGTAAAATATAGTCCAACATCAGACGAAAGATCAAAATCGAAATTACAATTGGACTCCTCAGTATTTAAAATTCCATCATTATCGTTATCAACATCAAAATTATTATTCTGACCATCATCATCTGAATCTCCTGCACAACTACTCACAGGAATATTATCTGAAAGTACTGTGGAACAATCCGTAATAATCCCCTCCAATTGATAATACCCTGGTATTGTAGGAATATGGGTTTCTGATGTTGCTCCAACGATTGGAGCACCATTGAAAAACCATTGGTACGCATCAAAAGTTTCTTCACTGCCAAGGTTTAATTCAATAAATGGAATACATATATTATCTGCCGTAACATCTAATGCTGTTGAGGTAATTTCAGGCTTAAAAATAAACCCAGAATAAAAACCGCCAAGAGCTGCAGCACCGCTTGCACCATAATAGGATACATAAATTTGACCTTCTGAAGTTACACTCACATTACCCGACAAACCACTAATTAAATATGTTACAAAATTTGAATTTCCAAGAACGGCCTGTGGGGTTGCCGTAGTTAGCGCTCCATTAATGTTGACCTCAGCACCTGCTTCGGCAACAATCGTAATCCCCCCATTAAAGTTTGCTCCTGTTGACCCTGAAGATTCAATAAGTGGAATATTGTCGATTGCACGAGGTGCTTTACAATTCAAGGGTGGGACAAAGAACAACTCCTGGTTGGCCTCGTTATTAGTACCTCCAATCCCTTGATAGGCAAATGTTGTTTTAGAGGTCCACACATATAAATTACCGCCTGGATTGGAATCATTTGAAGATTGGGTGCTGAACAAGCTTCCGTCTAAACTTAAGTACTCACCTGCATTGATTGCTCCTTGAAAAACCCCTGATCCCGAATCACCTGAAGTCCAAATTTCAGTATCGTCGTAATGTGCTACAATAAGTGGTCGCTCTATAGCATCATATCCATTGGCACGTACAAAAACATATTCACTGAAAGTTTGACCATCTACTGCAATTGTTTCTAGCGGTGCAATTTGGTCAATCCCAGCATCTCTTCCATTGCCATCAGAATTACTACCGTTGAATGAGCCACAATTGACAACTATTGGTTTTGTAGAAGAAATAAGAGCACCGATTAGGCCATCACGGTTGGATGGAGTGATTGATGGATCAAGCGCAATAATATAAGACTCCCCAACATTTAGATTGGTCGTTAAGGGGGTTCCATTTTCTATAACAACATCAGCGGGAATATCTGTAAAATCAACTTGAGTGTTGTTTTCAGTCGCCATGACTGAGATAAAGTTCAAATAGTCTTGATTTGAAGAGGAGAAGTTTTTCAGGTTTGTGAAAGTTCCTGCTCTAAACGTTTGTCCTAAACCAGACAACCCTTTTGACACCAATGAGCCTGCTTGATTTTGATTTCCACCAGTCAATCTAACAGAAACATAAACAGGCTTTTCAGACTGAATAATATATCCTTTATTTGTAATTTTTGTAGCTGTGTTTGAAGAACTAACAACAAAAGGAGTAGTTTCACCCGAACCAATAAAAATTTCTAACGGTGCAGTATTTGAAAGGCTATAAGAAGTTGATCCAGTTCCTATTTGAGTAACCTCTACATTTATTGCTTCAGTACTCGGCGATGAAATATGCAGATATTGATTTTGAGGCAATGCATTGCTGTTTTGAGCAGCAGTAATTGGAGGAATATAATGACTGCGACTTAATTGAGCTATAAGGGGAGTATCAAAAAATAACACAAAGAGCAAAAAGGCAAATAGCTTATGATGTTTTAAAATTTTAAACATTTATAGGATGCATTATATTAATTACATTATGGTTAAAATTAAACATTTAAAATCAAAAATGTTAATTGAACCATAAATTTCCACTAATCAATTACAAATCTTTTTAAAGAACAAAGTAATAGCTTATTTTTGTAGGACTTCCAAACAATTTAAAATACTAAAATGGACACAAAACAAGTTGTCAAATACATCACAAATTGGTTGAAAAATTATGCTACTGATGCTGGAATCAAAGGCTTTGTTGTTGGAGTTTCCGGAGGAATAGATTCTGCTGTAACCTCTACATTGTGCGCCCAAACTGGTTTAGATTTAATCTGTTTAGAAATGCCTATTCACCAAGCAAAAAGCCATGTAAGTCGCGCCCAAGAACAAATTTCTTTTTTAAAAAATAACTACTCCAATGTGAGTTCAAAACGTGTGGATCTTACCCCAGTATTTGAATCACTAAAATCTGAAATAGACCTCAATAAAGAGCAACAAACTGTAGATATGGCACTTGCCAATACACGTGCCAGATTGCGTATGACTACGCTTTACTACTACGCTGGACTAAATGGCTTTCTCGTTGCGGGAACAGGAAATAAAGTCGAGGATTTTGGGGTTGGATTTTATACAAAATATGGGGACGGCGGCGTTGATTTGAGTCCAATTGCAGACCTGCTCAAGTCAGAAGTATACGCTTTGGGGAAAACCCTTGAAGTGCCCAAAAGTATTATGGAAGCAGCACCAAGCGACGGATTGTTTGGGGATGCGCGTACCGATGAAGCACAGATTGGGGCGTCCTATGATGAATTAGAATGGGCCATGCAAATGAAAGCCAATGGAAAGAGCACAACTGATTTTACGGGCAGAGCAAAAGAAGTATTTAGTATTTTTGATCGATTTAACTCTTCCAATGCACACAAGATGAATCCAATACCCGTCTGTATTATTCCTGAAACATTGAAACAATAAATTTATGATAAGGGTTCTTATAGCAGATCACCAACCTATCGTAAATTATGGGATCCGAATGCTTTTTGATAACTCAAATGATATCAAAATTGTAAGTACAGTCAATACTGCAAAACAACTCATTAATTATCTAAAAAAAGGGAGTGTAGATCTTGTGATGTTATCTATGGACTTACCCGACATGAATGGCATTACTGTTTTAAGAACAATTAAGAAAAATTTTAATAATGTGCGCGTAATTATTTTCACTGCGCAGCCAGAAAATATTTATGCCTCTAGTGGAATCAGAGCTGGTGCATCAGGATTTTTAGCAAAAACAGCAACTACCAGCACTATAAAAAAAGCTATTCTAAAAGTGTACAAAGGCGGAATGTATGTCACCAGCGCTATGGCACAGAAACTCACATTTGATAAAAATCAAAACGATACCGATTTGTACCACAAACTTTCTATGCGTGAAATTGAAGTTTTGAAGCTAATATGTAATGGCAAGAAAAATAGAGAAATTGCAGATGAGCTTGATATCAATCCAAAAACAGTAAGCACATACAAATCGCGCTTAATGACAAAACTTAATGTGACAAATTTAATTTCTTTGATTGATTTGGGACGCCAAAAAAACTAAGTTAAAGAACCCTATTGAGTTTTCTAGACAGCAACATTTTCAAATTTGAATAATTCAAAACATCCTCCAGGATACTCGTATTATCTGCTGATATATCATGTGTAGAATCCTTAAATTCGTTTACTTTTTGATCGATCAAGAAGCATCTTAAATTCAAAATAGTTTCACTAACCAATTGCGCGACACTAATGTCTTTTCGCTTAGGGAAAATATTATTTTTTTCCCAATTATGGAGTCTATAACGCTCATCATTCATCAAGATATCAGAGACAAAAGGAGCTAAATTGGGGTCAATTTCGTGTATAAAGTTTTCGACACTAAATGTTTCATTTTGGTTTAAGTAGTCAATAATCAAGTAATAAATGGTTTTGAAATTCTCATTACTAAATTGCATTTCATCTTCTTGAAGATCTAAATATATTTTCTCAAAAACCTTAGCTTGATGAATTACAGGCTCTAAAATAAGTTCACCGTCTTGATTCTCTTTTAAAATTAAATCTTCAAAATCTTCTTTACGACTTCCATAGAGCAACAATATTTCTATGATCTTTTGTTCTAGTTCATATTGAATATCAATCTTTTTGGCAGGTACCGCAGCTTTTACTACTTCGAAAGCTTTCCTTTGTTTTTGAGCAGTTTTATTGGCCTCATTATGGGCTTTTTTACTCAATTGGGCCAAAGTACTGAAAAGCACTTGCTCGCTGATGTCCATGATCCGAGCACACTCGCGAATATATAATTCTTGCTTTATTTGATCAGCAATTTTTGAAATACTGGTGACCATGTCGCGAATTAATTCAGCTTTAGCAATAGGGTCGTTACTAACCTCTTCCATAAGTAAGGAGGCTTTGTAAGCTATAAAGTCTTTTGCATTTTCCTTCAAGTACTTCTGCAGTTCCTCTAATGTGTTTTGCTTGGCAAAACTATCGGGGTCCTCACCTTCTGGGAATGTACATACCTTGACGTTCATCCCTTGCTCTAAAATCAAATCAATACCACGAAGAGAAGCCCGAATTCCAGCTGCGTCACCATCGAAAAGAACAGTGATGTTTTTAGTCAATCTATTTACAAGACGGATTTGATCAGAGGTCAGGGCAGTTCCAGATGACGATACTACATTTTTAACACCTATTTGATAAAACTGAATTACATCTGTATAGCCCTCGACCAAAAAGCAATTATCCTCTTTTGCAATAGTTTGTTTTGCATAATAAATTCCATAAAGAACTTTACTTTTGTGATAAATATCACTTTCAGGAGAATTTAAATACTTGGCAGCTTTTTCATTTTTCGCTAAAATACGCCCACCAAAACCAAGCACTCGTCCAGACATGCTATGAATAGGAAACATAACGCGTCCTTTAAAACGGTCAAATTGTTTTTCTTCCTTGACTATAGTTAGGCCAGTTTTTTCTAAATATTTAAGCTGATATCCTTTTTTAACAGCAGCATCTGTGAATCCACTCCAATCATCTGTAGAATAGCCCAGCTGAAATTTTTTAATGGTTTCATCTGTAAAGCCTCGCTCTTTAAAATAGCTTAATCCAATAGCTTTACCAGGGTCTGTTTTGTGTAATATATTTTGATAATAACTATTGGCAAACTCACTCACTAAGTACATGCTTTCACGCTCTCCCGCTGCTTCTTTCTCCGCATCAGATTGTACCGTCTCCTCGATTTCGATGTTGTATTTTTTGGCCAAATATTTAATCGCCTCGGGATAAGTAAAATGCTCATGCTCCATCAAAAACGAGACTACAGTGCCGCCTTTTCCCGTCGAAAAATCCTTCCATATTTGTTTTACAGGGGATACCATAAAGCTTGGCGTACGTTCTTCACTAAAGGGGCTCAAGCCCTTGAAGTTGCTCCCAGCTTTTTTTAATTGTACAAAATCTCCAATAACCTCCTCTACACGAGACATGTCGAATACTTGATCTATGGTCGCTTTTGATATCAATTGAGTTGGTGTTTTTAAAGAATTAAAACTTGTCGAATTGTAAAGATATAAAATCTTCTCTAGTAAAAGAAAAAAGGAGTTTAGCTTATTGTGTTTTACTATTTGTTCCGATCAATCACATAATTGACCATCAAAATTAAAGCCTCTTTATACTCAGATTTAGGATAATCCTTAAGCAATTCAAGTGCTTCCTCTTGAAATTGTTTCATTCTTGATACAGCATAATCCAAGCCGCCTTTTTGTTTGACAAAATCAATAACCTCTTTGACTCTTCTTGAGTTTTTGTTGTGGTTTTTTATGGAATTAATCAACCAATCGTGTTCTTTTTTCGAACAATTGTTTAGCACATGAATTAAAGGTAAGGTCATTTTTTGTTCTTTTATGTCTATACCCGTTGGCTTTCCAATTTTTTTGGTTCCGTAATCGAACAAATCATCCTTTATTTGAAATGCCATACCGATAAGTTCGCCAAATTTTCTCATGGTCTCTACTTCACTGGAATGGGGTTTTATAGAAGCAGCTCCCAAACTACAACAGGCAGCAATTAGGGTTGCTGTTTTTTGACGAATGATATCGTAGTACACATCTTCTGTAATGTCTAATTTTCTTGCCTTTTCGATTTGAAGTAGTTCCCCTTCACTCATTTCACGAACAGCAACAGAAATTATTTTAAGTAAGTCAAAATCATTATTGTCAATACAGAAAAGAAGGCCTTTAGATAAAAGAAAATCTCCTACCAAAACAGCAATTTTATTTTTCCATAATGCATTTATAGAGAAAAAACCACGTCGGTGGTTGCTGTCATCTACCACATCATCGTGAACTAAAGTTGCAGTATGAATCAATTCTATCACAGAAGCGCCTCGGTAGGTCCGTTCGTTCAACTGGCCATTAGACACCATTTTTGCGCTAAGAAAAACAAACATTGGACGCATTTGTTTCCCTTTTCGATTGACAATATAATGAGTAATTCTATTGAGTAAAGCAACCTTACTAGACATCGATAAACGAAACTTTTTTTCAAAAAGTTCCATTTCATAACTTATTGGCTGCTTTATGCGTTCAATGATTTTCAAGCGCTGTAATTTTATGCAAAATTACGGATATAAAACCAAATGTATATTAGGGGAAATGTTAAAACTAAGCCTAAACTTTACAGGCTTTATGTGCTAGTTTAGGTTGAAATATACTAGTAATAATTGTGTTTAACTGCTCATACTCTATTAAAAATGCATCATGGCCGTGAATGGAAGAGATCTCGTGGTAATGAACATTTGATAAATTGGGCTG
The DNA here is from genome assembly GCA_027593245.1 of Bacteroidota bacterium. Classification (GTDB taxonomy): domain Bacteria; phylum Bacteroidota; class Bacteroidia; order Flavobacteriales; family Flavobacteriaceae; genus UBA3537. Next base: position 7,822 of record JAQCJC010000039.1, read on the forward strand.
TATAACCTTTAGAGTCTCTGTGTTTTCTTCTGAAACAAAAAATAAATCTGAATCAATTCCAATTATGTGAATTTCAGCTTCTATACTTTTTAGTGTTTCAGCAGCTCCAGCTCGATTTGTTGTTATGTCAATTGTTTTTAGTAACTGATTCATAAGTTTGTAGGCGGACAACTGAAACCGTTTTTGCAACTTTTCTCCGTGGTGGAGTAACCAAGATTCGATATTGAATAAATTAGAGTTTGAGTTCTGAGAACGCTGGAATCTATTTTTTATGGATTCCGGTGTTCTGTAGCACAACATGGCGTGAAGCCGCGCGTCGTGCAGTGGTTGGCTAGAATTGAGCAAAAACTGTTCTTGAATTAAACAATTAGCAATAATCCAGTCTGTAGATTTCCAGTCGCTTGCTACTGGGATTAAATGTTTCGTTATTTTAGGATTGATCGCTGCCATTTCCCAAGCAATACCTCCTCCCAAAGAACCACCAATGACTGCAAATAATTGATCAACCCTCAATGCCTTTAATCCTAAAAGAAAAAGCTCGGCAATATCTCTTGCAATAAAGTCTTTGTAATTATGAATGAGATGATTTGGGTTTCCGTCGAATCCATTACCAGGGATATTAAACGCCAAAACCGAAAATAGATTAGTGTCTATAGGCTTGTTTGGACCAATAAGCGCATTCCACCAACCCTCGGAACCTGTAACATTTGAATTACCGGTGAGCGCGTGATTCACCAAAACAACTGGTGCGCTTTGCAGCGTACAACCAAATAACTGGTAAGACAAATTAATAGGTATTGTCTTACCAGAAATTGTGGTATAATTTGGAATGTCTATATGTTGAATTTTACTCAATCCAATAATTTTAATTATAAATCAGCTGTTCTAATTTTAATTTTAAAGGGGTTTGGTTTAATAAGTTGTCTTTAACAGGGCAGCGGTCCTGAACAATTTCTAACCACTTTTCTAAAGTTGCATCGCTAGCATCAGCTTCAGTTTTCAGTGAAACATTTATTGCTTTGAATCCTGAACGTTCGTCCTTAGATAAGCCTAAAAATTTATTTGGGTTGATTTCTCCTTTAATCTCAATATCCAATTGCTTTAATTCAAAGTGCAGCTCTTTTGCTACAAGATGACCAACTACATTGAGACAGCCTGCAAGTCCTGCTAAAATAAATTCAACAGGGTTAGCAGCTTCGTCATTCCCTCCTATAGTATCTGGTTCATCTATTATTAAACTAAATTGTCTTGCTTTGGCTGTAAATTTTGTTGCGGAATTGCTTTGTCCACGCACTGAAAATGTCAAATCACTCATAAATTTATGTTTTGAGATTAAACTTCAAGAAGTGCATCAACAGCCTTAAAAGCTTCTACTAAGTCTGCCTTTAAATCTTCGATATCCTCCAGACCTATTGAAAGACGAATGAGATCTTTTGTTACTCCAGTCGATTCTTGGGCCTCATCACTTAGCTGTTGGTGTGTTGTACTTGCTGGGTGAATAATTAATGATTTTGTGTCACCAATATTTGCAAGGAGCGAAAATAGTTTTGTTGTATCTGCAATCGTCTTGGCAGTATCAAATCCTCCTTTTACTCCGAAAGTAACTAATCCACTTTGCCCATTTGGCAAATAACGATCTGCCAAAGATTTGTAAGCACTCGTTTCTAATCCTGGATAATTAACCCAAGTCACCTGCTCTTGTTGTTGTAGCCATTTGGCAAGAGCTAATGCATTTTCGCTGTGTTTTCTAATTCTTATTTCAAGCGTCTCAAGACCTTGAATAATTTGAAAAGCATTGAAAGGGCTTAATGCAGCACCGTAATCTCTGAGTCCTTCAATTCTAACTTTCGCGATAAACGCTGCAGCTTCTAGCGCTTCGCTGTATATTAATCCATGGTACCCGGCTGAAGGCTCTGTAAATTCTGGGAATTTCCCATTAGCCCAATCAAATGTACCTGCATCGATAATTACACCGCCTAAAGCAGTACCGTTACCATTGATGTATTTTGTAAGTGAATGAATGACAATATTTGCACCATACTCAATTGGATTTAGCAAATAAGGCGTTGCCACCGTATTGTCAACAATCAAAGGTACTTTATAAGCCTTAGCCTCATCAGAAATAGCTTGAATGTCCAACACATCTAACTTAGGATTTCCAAGAGACTCTATAAAAAACGCTCGCGTGTTCTCTTGAGCTGCATTTTTGAAATTTTCAGCATCAGAGGGATCAACAAAAGTTGTAGTAATTCCATGTCTTGGAAGGGTAACACTCAATAAATTGTAAGTTCCTCCATACAAGCTACTAGAAGCCACAATGTGGTCCCCTGCTTTGAGTAAGGTGAGTAATGAAGTCGCAATAGCTGATGTTCCTGAGGCAGTAACTACAGCAGCAATTCCTCCTTCAAGAGCAGCTAAACGCTGTTCGAGAACGTCGTTTGTAGGATTGTTAATTCGAGTGTAAATGTTTCCGGTCTCAGCAAGAGCAAAGAGATTTGCCGCATGATCTGAATCGTTGAAAACATAAGCAGTAGATTGATAAATTGGTACAGCACGTGTACCTCCATTTTGAGCGGGGTCATGTCCCGCATGTAATGCATTTGTTGCAAATTTTTGAGTACTCATTTTTCTATTTTTTGAGTTAATAATGAATTAAAACAAAAGTCAAACACACCATTTCTGGCGAATCTTAAAGAAAAATGTTAAAAAGAATTCAGAAATACAAAAAGTATCTCGTGTTATCTATCTAATTATAAAATATAAGAAGTAGAATTTAGCACCTTCTCCAATAGTTTGCAGGGTTGCTAAGGCGTCAACAGGTCTATTCCTTCGGCCTTTCTTGATAACATTTCACTAAATTATTGAACTTTGTGAGTGCAAATATTCAAATATTAAAATTTAAAAACCAAATATTTTTCTAAAAAAAATAATAAACCTATGTTAATTTAGTAAATTTTTCTCTAATTATGTCTGCTGTAGACTTATTTTCTATTTTACTCTTCAGCCAGGAAATAATATCAAGGTACAAAAAGGCACGGCGCTCGTAAGGGTGGTCTTCATAAGTAAGTAATTTTTGAAGAAGAGACTTGAATGCAGCTTTTAATTGATGTGGGTAAATATCTCCAAGCTTTCTTAAAAAAGCAACCATTTCACGCTGAACAGCGTATAAATCCTCCATTTTAATGAGAAATTTATAGGCGTTTTTAATAAGTCGATCCAATTCATAATCCTGGCCGGCCTCATAGTGTGCTACTAAATTTAATATACGCGAAAAACAGAGCAGGTCTTCGCGCATATGCAGTGATTTGTTATTTATAATTTTTGAAAGATATTTGATGGCATTAACATAATCTTCTGTTCCAAAATACAAACTTGCTATTTTGTAATAAAAAACCATCACATGATGTTCATCAACCTGGTCCGAATGCGTCTTTAAACCGGTAACAACCTCATTAATCAAAGGTAGGCCTTCATTAAATGTTCCTTGAATAAAATGTAAATTAATTTTATTAGAATAGACGTACAAAAAAACCAACCCATCAATATTCTCGTCTCGTGGAAACCAAGGTTTTAGAACAATTTGCTCTAACTCACTAAGTACAGTTTTAAATTTTTTGTGGTGCTTGATAAAAAACAAAGCCTCTAAAAGGTATTGGTAACCTCTTAAAAAGAATACAGGGTTCAAACGAATCATAGGCTCATTATCGTAAAATAAATCAACCCACTTTTTGGAATATTTATAACAGGATTTAAAATCTTGTACCAAAAAACTATACCACAAATAAGATTTATACAACCAAAGTTTTTCTCTGAAACCAAGCTCCTTCAGTTCAAATTTAGGCATGCGCTTATTGAAATAATTTGTTACATTTTGGTATTCAGTGTCGTTTTTGACATAGCCCGTTTTAAGAAACAGTCCGTAGAGCTGTAAAGATAAATTTGAAAGTTTACTGGCAATTAAATTCTGGCGACTTAACATTTCAGCTTGAACAGTAAGCTCATCAGCTCTATTACTTAGACTTCTAGTGATGTACTGAGATTCAACAACTTTTTCAAGTTCAACAATTTCATAAGCAATATTTTTTTCTTGATTTGTTATGGCTTGAGTCTTTGCCTTGTCTAAAATTTTCAAACTTTGCTTATACAAACCTTTGTGATAAAGAATGGTAGCAAAATCGAGCTGCTCCCTGAGTTGTATTCTTAAATTCTGATGTGAAGGATTAAGCCGTAAGCTTATAAGAATCTGTTTGTACAAATGTGCTTTTAGGTTAGAAAGCTGTTGCTTTTTTACAAAACCTTCTTTTAAAATCGCTTGCTCATTGTACATCTTTAATTTTTCCATGACTTTAAACAACAATAAAAATTTTGAGTCTTCATTTACTCCAAGTCGTCCGATGTAAAGCTTAAATTGCCTCTTTTCGGACTTTGTCAGCGATCTAATCAGAATAAATAAATTATCTTTTTGTGGTTTAGTCATAATTTAAAAATAGATGTAAAACCTTGTAAATCAATTTCTTATGACCCTACATCAAGGCGTAAACATCGTAAAATCATTAAAAATATCTTAGGTTAAATTTTTCAAAAAAATTAAATTCGTTAGCCAATATATAATATATTTACAGATATGTCCAACACAAATGTCCAAATATTTGATACAACCCTACGTGATGGGGAGCAAGTGCCTGGCTGCAAACTCAATACAGAGCAGAAAGTAATCATTGCCGAGCAGCTGGATTTATTAGGTGTTGACATAATCGAAGCTGGGTTCCCAGTTTCTAGCCCAGGAGATTTTGCGTCAGTAGAGGCCGTCTCAAAAATTGTAAAAAATGCTACAGTATGTGGCCTGACTCGATCTGTTGAAAATGATATTAAGGTCGCTGCTGAAGCTCTTAAATATGCCAAAAAACCAAGAATTCATACAGGAATCGGAACTTCTGATTCACACATAAAATTTAAGTTTAGATCCAACAGAGAAGCAATCATTGAACGTGCGGTTGCTGCAGTTCGGTATGCAAAATCATTTGTTGAGGATGTTGAATTTTACGCTGAAGATGCTGGCCGAACAGACAACGAATTTTTAGCAAAAGTGTGTGAGGAGGTTATAAAAGCCGGGGCTACAGTATTAAATATTCCCGACACTACAGGGTATTGCCTTCCGCAGGAATATGGTGCAAAAATTAAATTCCTGAAAGAAAACGTAAAAGATATTGATAAAGCCATTTTATCTTGCCATTGCCACAACGATTTAGGTCTTGCAACTGCTAATTCGATTGAAGGCGCAATTAATGGCGCACGACAAATAGAATGCACTATAAATGGGATTGGTGAACGCGCGGGAAATACTGCTCTTGAAGAAGTGGTTATGATCATGAAGCAGCACCCTTACCTAAATTTGGATACTAACATCAACACCTCCATGCTCTATGACTTGAGCCAGCTTGTTTCAGACCACATGGGCATATACGCTCAACCTAACAAAGCTATTGTTGGCGCAAATGCTTTTGCACACAGCTCTGGGATACATCAGGACGGGGTCATAAAAAACCGCGAAACCTACGAAATCATTGATCCAAAAGACGTCGGAGTTACCGAATCAGCCATTGTTCTTACTGCAAGAAGTGGACGCGCAGCCTTGGCCTACAGAGCTAAAAATGTTGGTTATGAATTGACCAAACTTCAGTTAGATGTAGTATACAAAGACTTCTTAAAATTTGCTGATGCTAAAAAAGAGGTTCTCGACAACGATATTCACTCAATAATAGAATCCAGTTCAATTTATAACGAACTCCGCTAAATATAACATGAAAAAAACTTTGTTTGATAAAGTTTGGGATGCACATGTTGTGGACGCTATTGATAACGGCCCACAAATACTTTACATTGACAAACATTTAATCCATGAGGTCACAAGCCCTCAAGCATTTAACGAATTAAAGGACCGAGACATACCAATCTTTAGACCCAACCAAATTGTTGCTACGGCTGACCACAATACCCCAACTCAAAATCAACATCTCCCAGTTCGAGATGACCTATCGAGGCATCAGCTCGAACAATTAGCAATAAATTGTAAAGCAAACAATATTACTCTATATGAGTTGGGCCATAAATACAATGGTATTGTTCACGTTATGGCTCCAGAGCTTGGAGTAACTCAACCTGGCATGACTATGGTTTGTGGAGACAGCCATACTTCCACACACGGCGCTTTTGGAACTATTGCATTTGGCATAGGCACCAGTCAAGTAGCACAAGTATTTGCAAGTCAATGTTTGCTTCTTACAAAACCCAAAAGTTTGCGCGTTACCGTAAATGGAACACTCAAAAAAGGCGTTTTACCAAAAGACGTTATTCTCTATATCATTTCTAAGCTAGGAACTAATTCCGGAACCGGTTATTTTTGCGAATATGCAGGAGATGTTTTTGAAAATATGAGCATGGAAGGCCGAATGACCGTTTGCAATATGAGCATTGAAATGGGTGCCCGAGGAGGAATGATTGCTCCCGATCAGACTACTTTTGAATATATCAAAGGGCGTGAATTTGCCCCAAGAGGAAAAGAGTTCGAAAAGAAGGTGGCCTATTGGAAAACTTTACCAACAGATGACGGTGCTTCATTTGATAAGGAATATATATTTGATGCTGAAGATATTGACCCAATGATTACCTATGGTACTAATCCGGGGATGGGTATAAAAATCTCTGACGCTATTCCAAATTCAAAAAATGAATCAGATAAGAAATCTTTAGCCTACATGAACTTCACAGCTGGAGAAACGCTTCTAGGAAAGCCTATTAATTATGTTTTCATTGGAAGTTGTACTAACTCCAGAATTGAGGATTTTCGCGTAGCTGCAAATTACATAAAAGGCAAACGAAAAGCAGACAATGTCACTGCCTGGCTCGTACCTGGAAGTCGACAAGTGGAAACACAAATTGTTGAAGAAGGACTCAAAGATGTATTTGAAGCTGCTGGCTTTGAACTCAGACAACCTGGCTGCTCAGCTTGTTTGGCCATGAATGATGATAAAATACCTCAAGGCGAATATTGTGTTTCTACTTCCAACAGGAATTTTGAAGGCCGACAAGGTCAAGGCTCAAGGACAATTTTGGCAAGCCCTTTGGTCGCGGCAGCAACTGCAGTAGAGGGTGCAATTATTGATGTTTCAAAACAATTCTCATAATGGAAAAATTTTCAACCTTAATTTCAACCGCAGTACCATTAGACATTTCTAATGTGGACACCGATCAAATTATCCCTGCTCGCTTTTTGAAAGCAACAGATAAAAAGGGGTTTGGCGATAATTTATTTAGAGACTGGAGATACAACAAACAAGGAGACCTCATTCAGGATTTTGCACTTAATAAATCCAAATACTCTGGTAGTGTCCTCGTTGCAGGAGATAATTTTGGTTGTGGTTCTAGTCGTGAACACGCTGCTTGGGCGCTTGTTGGATATGGATTTAAAGTCATTGTTTCTAGTTTTTTTGCAGACATTTTTAAAGGAAATGCCTTGAACAATGGATTGCTTCCTGTTCAGGTTTCTGAATCGTTTTTAAGTATCCTATTTGCTGCCATTGAATCCGATGCAAACACCCAATTTGAAGTCAATTTAGAAACACAAACCATCAGCATCAAAGAAACGGATCTCAAAGAATCTTTTGAAATTGATCCTTACAAAAAAACATGTATGATTAATGGCTACGATGATATTGATTATTTGCTAAGTAAAAAAAATAAAATTGAAGCCTTTGAACTTCAAAAATCTAACTCACTATGAACTTAAAAATCGCTGTACTTCCAGGAGACGGCATTGGCCCAGAGGTAACAGAACAAGCTGTAAAAGTACTTAATGCCATTGCGCAAAACTACAACCATAAATTCAATTACAGTTATGCAGATGTAGGTGCAATTGCCATTGACAACCACAATGACCCATTGCCAAAAAGCACTTTGGATTTATGTAAGTCTACCGACGCTATTTTATTTGGTGCCATTGGAGACCCTAAATACGATAATAATCCTTCGGCAAAAGTACGTCCAGAGCAAGGACTATTAAAACTAAGAAAAGAATTAGAATTGTTTGCCAACATAAGACCGGTAAAGGCCTATAATAAATTGCTAAAAAAATCCCCCCTCAAAAAAAGCATCATTAAAGGAACTGACATTAGTATTTACAGAGAACTCACCGGTGGATTGTATTTTGGGGAAAAGAAAATAAGTGACGATGGCAATACGGCCTCTGATTTGTGTACGTATACAAGATTGGAAATCGAACGCATAGCACATCTTGCATTTAAAGCTGCCAGAAAAAGAAGTCATAAAGTTACTTTGGTAGATAAAGCTAATGTTTTGGAAAGCTCTCGTCTTTGGCGAAAAGTGGTTACTGAAGTTGGAAAAGAGTATTCTGATGTGGAGCTTGCATTTCTATTTGTGGATAATGCTGCCATGCAAATGATACTGAACCCCACTCAATTTGATGTTATTTTAACAGAAAATTTATTTGGTGATATCATAAGCGACGAAGCGAGTGTTATTGGTGGATCTATTGGGTTGTTAGCTTCGGCTTCTGTTGGTAAAAAATACGCTATGTTTGAACCCATACATGGATCTTATCCACAAGCTACAGGAAAAGGAATTGCTAACCCAGTGGCCTCTATACTGTCTGCAGCAATGCTATTGGATCATTTTGATTTGAAAGATGAGGCAGGCATGATAAGGAAAGCTGTAGACAAGTCATTACACTTGCAAATCACTACACCTGATTTGAATCAAAAATACGATAATGTGACCACCAGTAAAGTAGGCGATTTTATTGAAGATTTTATAAATAACCCTGAGGATTCTAATTTAAATTTTTCAAATATTTATCTAGGCCAATCAACGATAATATAAAAAGGTTGCATTTGACCAAAAAAAAAAGCTTCATGCAAATGCATGAAGCTTTTTTTATTACAATTTAATTGTTTTGCCATTATCGTTTTTAAAACGATATTCTAAATACGTGTAAGCATCTCTAGGCATAATTTTAACCCATTTTTTGTATTGAAAATACCATTTCAAACGAATAGATGGGAACCCTTTTGTTATATAGGCGGCGATAAAAGGGTGTGTGTTTAAAGTCACACTTTTATTACCTTTTTTGATAATTTGATCGAGTTGGTGATTGATTATGTCAATCAAAACAATAGGCGCTTCAACTTCAGAACCATTTGTTCCATTTGGATTTGCTTCTTTTGTTTTGATGTTCATTTCTGGCCGAACACGTTGACGCGTAATCTGAATAAGTCCAAATTTGCTGGGCGGCAAAATTTTGTGTTTTGCTCGATCGTCCTTCATTTCATCTCTAAGATGATTGAAGAGTTTTTTGCGATTTTCTGCACTTCTCATGTCAATGAAATCAACGACAATGATACCGCCCATATCTCGAAGCCTGAATTGTCTTGCCAACTCTGTAGCTGCAATCATATTGACTTCAATAGCGGTGTCTTCTTGGTTTTTTTCTTTACTAGTTCGGTTGCCACTATTGACATCCACAACATGAAGTGCTTCTGTATGCTCTACAATGAGATAAGCCCCTTTGGGCAGTGAAACTGTTTTTCCAAACGAGGTTTTAATCTGACGTTCAATTCCATATTTTTCAAAAATTGGTGTTTTGGAATTGTAGTGCTTAACAATAGATTCCTTGTGAGGAGCAATTTCAAAAACATAATCTTTGATTTTATCACAAAGATCTTGATCATCAACGGTTATCTTAGTAAAGCTGTCATTAAAAATATCCCTCAAAATAGAGGAAGCCTTGTTCATTTCTCCTAAAACCTTACTTGGTGTGTGTGCCTTGGGAACGCTTTTGCATACAGTTTCCCATTTTGCGTACAAATTTTGCAAATCTTTGTCAAGTTCGGCTACTTTTTTGTCTTTGGCCACAGTTCTAATAATTACACCAAATCCTTTGGGTGTAATACTCTTGACCAGTCGCTTCAAACGTTCTTTTTCTGCACGACTTTCAATTTTTTGAGAAATTGAAATTCGCTCTGAAAATGGCACTAGTACTAAATAGCGCCCCGCAAATGAAAGCTCTGAACTAATTCTTGGCCCCTTAGATGATATTGGTTCTTTTACAATTTGAACCAACAAAGATTGATTTGGCTTAATGGTTTTATCAATTTTACCATCTTTATGAATGTCTTTTTCGTAAGGAAAATCTTTTAGAGAAAAATCTTTTTGTTTACCTGTGCTTACACGTTTTATGAATTTCAACAAAGAAGGAAGTTTTGGCCCCAAGTCATGATAATGCAAAAATGCATCTTTATGATAACCTACATTTACAAATGCAGCGTTGAGTCCAGGAATAGATTTTCTGACTTTGGCTAAAAACACATCACCAACAGAAAATTTATTATCTTCTTTATCCTTTTGAAATTCAATTAGTTTTCCATCTTTTAATAAGGCAAAATCAACATTGTCTGAATT
>JAQCJC010000128.1 GCA_027593245.1 Bacteroidota bacterium
AATAAAAAAAAAACTTATTTTTGGTAAAATTTTAAGCATGTCAAAAAAACAAGGTATTTTACTATTGTTTTCAATCCTTTTAGCTTCTTGTGCGACTAAAAAAGAGGTTCATTATTTTCAAGATATTAAACCTACTTCCATCCAAAAAGATTTTAAGTTTTTAAGCATCCAACCTGGGGATATTTTAGATATTCAAATAAAGGGTTTGAACCCTGAAAGTACTTTGGTTTTTCAACCAAATTTTTTAAACAATCAAGTTCAAAACAACATAGATAATCGTCTTATAGACGGTTATCTTGTTGGGGAAAATGGGGACATTCGTTTGCCTATTCTTGGGGTTATCAACACCACAAACAAAACTACACACACGCTGTCCAATAAGATTGTTAATGAACTAGGTCCATATGTTAAAAACCCTTCTGTGAATATCCGGGTGTTAAATTTTAGAGTTTCTATTTTGGGTGAAGTAAAAGCACCGGGAACTTTTTCTATTTTACAGGAAAGAATTAGTATTCCCCAGGCTTTAGGCTTGGCAGGTGATTTAACTATAAATGGTGATAGGAACAATGTCCTTTTAGTGAGAAATAACAATGGAAAACAAACAAGTTATGCGATTGATTTAACTTCTTCAGATTTTATGTATTCACCCTATTATTATCTAAAACAAAATGATGTCATCTATGTGCGTCAAAACACTGCAAAAGTTAAATCCTCTGGGCTTGTTGGAAATGTAGGCACGTTAACATCGGTCCTGTCACTAATACTTAGTTTAACTCTAGTAATTACCCGTTAATGAGCTCTATTCAAAACCAAAATTATATAGAGGAAAACGATTCTGTAGATATTGTTAAAGAAATACGCTATTATTTATTCTTTTGGCCTTGGTTTTTGTTATCCCTTATTTTATTTACCACTGGAACCTATATTTATCTAAGATATGCAGATACGGTATATCAAACTTCTGCAACACTTCAAATTAAAAACAGTTCATCAGATCCATCTTCATTTTTAACAGAAGGGGCAGGTGCGATGTTTAACCTAGATAGAGTCCAAATTGACAATTATATCGCTCAGATAAACGCAAAACAAAACCTTAGCTCGGTTATTGAAACCTTGGATTTACGAACTAATGTTTACAGTGTAGGTCGCATAAAGGAATCCATCGCGTTTGGGGATGATATTCCTTTTGGTATATCATTTAAAACTGATGCGGTTTTCAATGAAATACGTTTGGATTTAAGCTCCGGTATTGGCACATTAGAATTTAAAGGCATAAAAAAATCGTTTGACCTATCGGAGCCAATAGAAACTGATGATTTCGTTTTAACAGTTAATAAAGAAATTTTAGAAGAAATTAAATACCATATTACAAGAAGGTCTGAATCAAACACCATTGACAGCTTGTCTAAAATAATTAAAGTTTCTGCTAGTAGCAAAACTGGAGATAATATAGACCTTTCAGTGGAGGGGACAAACGCCAAAAGAAACGAGGCTATTTTAAATAACCTAATAGATGTTGTTGAAAAGCAACAAATCAAAGACAAACAGGAAATATTTTCATTATCTATCGAGTTTATAAATGATAGGCTAGTAAGTATTAAAAATGAAATCGATTCATTGAGTTTTCAATCCATTGGTTTTAGATATGACAATTCAATCTTCTCAGCTGAAGCACAAACCTCAACCGCCTTATCCAGTATTTCAACTATCGACCAACAGCAATTTTCATTAGCAACTCAAAAAGCACTTGCAGAATCTCTAAAAGAAAATCTTGAGGGCCAAGATGACTTTAGTCTATTGCCATCTAATATTGGACTTGAAAGTGGTAATGTAAATGAACTAGTTTTATCCTACAATGAATTAGTACTGGAGCGAAAAAACCTACTTGCTGGCGCCACAACAAAAAACCCATTGATTATTCAAATAAGTGATCAGTTGAATGATTTTAGGCGTAATATTTTCACAAGTATCAACAATTACATTTCAAGTATAGATACCTCTTTAGCAAAGTTTAATGAATATAAAAGCAGAACAAGTAATGAAGTATCGAAAATCCCTGGACTTGAAGCCACTCTACTTGGCATTGAGCGCAAATTTCAAATTGCTGAAAAGTTGTACTTATTTTTATTGGAACGCCGTGAGGAAGCATCCATAAGCTATGAGTCTACCTTGCCAAATACACGTGTTATAAATTATGCACATACAAATTTAACTCCCGTAGCACCAAAAAAACAAATTATAGGACTTGGGTCTGTTTTACTTGCTTTATTGATACCTTTTGGAGTGATTTATATTTTAAAGTTAATTGACACAAAAATTCATACAAGAGAGGACCTTGAAAAGTTAATTCCTAACCTTGATGTATTGGGTGAAATTCCCTTTGTTGAAGACATCAAAACAGTCAATAACTCCCGAGGTGTTTTTGCAGAATCTTCTCGAGTTATACGTTCTAATATTAGTTTTAAGCTTCCTGAGAAAGAAAATGGTTCCGTTATTTTAACTACTTCAAGCATCAAAGGAGAAGGAAAAACCATTACTGCTTTTAATATTGCAGCAAGCTATGTTGCTACTGGAAAAAAGGTTTTACTTATTGGTGCCGATTTAAGAAATCCTCAAGTGCATGACCTTTTGAATATTGATCGTAAGTCAAACACAAAAGGACTTAGTAATTTGCTTTTGAACCCCTCAATTGAATTTAGTTCAGATTATGTTATACATTCTTTTTTATTTGATAAGCCGATTGATTTAATGCTTAGTGGCCCCATACCTCCAAACCCAGCTGAGTTGTTAGGATCTGACACATTTTCAAGTCTTTTGGCTAATCTTAAAGAGTCATATGATTACATAATAATTGATTCAGCGCCGCTAGTTCTTGTGAGCGATACCATTCCCATATTAAAACATGCAGATCTAGTGCTATACACTATACGTGCGAACCATACTGACAAAAAACTGGCGCCATTTA
>JAQCJC010000040.1 GCA_027593245.1 Bacteroidota bacterium
GGAAAACAAAAGCGAAATTCATCGGTTAATGACACCAAAGACCTATCGAACATCATTGGTAACTTGTTAAAGAGCCAATCAAAAAAGCAAAGTTTTTTCGAGGCTATTTTAGATGCTGATGAAAACGGCTCAATTATAAATGAATTAGCGGGCAGTATTCTTAAAAAAAACAACAGTGGTATAGGAAATTTACTAAGCAAACTGTTTAACAAAAAATAAATAAAATAAGTATAATATTATACTATCTTTGCGGGCATGAAAATCCGCATTAAATCCTTTATATCTCGTTGGGAAATCAGCCAAAACTGGCAGCTCCTTTACCCTGTTTTAGGCATTGCCACCTCCTTTTTCCTAGGATATAGACTTTGTGTTAAACTTTTCGAATTCTCGTTGCTCTTGAACATGTTAATTGGATTTGTGTTTGGTATATTTATATTAAAGTTTTTTGTATTTAGTATCCAAAAAATGGAATCCAAATGGATAGTGAATGAGCGCTGGGAATTAATTCGTATTTTTATAATATTTGCCATTACGGGGTCATCTTCAGTATTTGTGGGACGCCCCATTATAAAATTGATAGGGATATCCTCAGAAAACTTTGGCCCAATTTTGTATGGAATCGTTTTTGTCTTTGTGAGTTTAATCTTCTATCAAATCTTGCTTGTCTTTTGGAGCTTTGTGCTTGGGCAATTCAAATTCTTTTGGAATTTTGAAAAGAAAATACTGAGAAGGTTTGGCCTTGGCCGATTTCTAGATAAATAGTTGTTATTCTGAGATCCTTTCCGATAATGTATTCCAGTAGGTATACACCCACATTATGGTAAATGTAGGAACGACATCAATATATGGGAGGGCCTCTTCAATAAAAACAATAACTGCTGCTATTTTTCCTTGCTTCCCCTTATAGAGTTTAATCATTAAATAAGCTGAAAGCGGTGCCCAAATAAAATCAAACAGAGGAAAAACAAAAGACACATACCCCATCAAATCGCAAAACAGGCCAAAAATAAGTTTATGAGATTTTTTTAGGGGGTGTAGGTTCATTAGATTTAAGTTTATCTTTAAAACGTTGTTCTAAAACATTTATTTTGGGGAGTATCACAAATTGACAATAAGATTGGTCAGAATTTTGGTCATAATAATCGTGATGTTCTTGTTCAGCTTCATAAAATACTTCTAAGGGTTCTAATGTCGTAACAATGGGATCTGAAAACACTTTAGAGGCATTAAGAAGTTCAATATAATGCTGTGCAGACTCTTTTTGACTCAGATCAGTGTAAAAAATAGCAGATCGGTATTGCGTGCCAACATCATTGCCTTGTCTGTCTAGTGTTGTCGGATTATGCGTTGCAAAGAAAACTTCAAGAAGATCCGAATATGCGACAACCGTGGCATCGTATTCTATAATGATGCCCTCGGCATGCCCGGTTCTGCCCTGGCAAACTTCGCGATAAGCTGGGTTTTTAATAAATCCACCTGTATACCCCGAACGGACCGTAAAAACTCCATTAAGACGCTTAAAAACAGCTTCGGTACACCAAAAACAACCCCCGCAAAATACAGCTTGATCCATAATTATAAACTATTAAAAAACAAAGTTACTAAAGTTAAATTTAAAAAAATACAATAAGATTGCACATCAACAACATATCCTTTAAATTTACATAGATGATTCAAGGCAGCAACATACATAAATACTACGAAGATTTACATGTACTAAAGGGTGTGAATTTAAAAGTAAACAAAGGAGAAATTGTTTCGATTGTTGGTGCATCAGGTGCTGGAAAAACTACCTTGCTCCAAATCCTTGGCACCTTGGATCAACCTACTCCTGACAAAGATTCTAAAATAATCATCAACAACACGACTATTGGATTACTCAATGAAAAACAGTTGGCAAAATTTAGAAATGATCATCTAGGTTTTATTTTTCAATTCCATCGGCTACTTCCTGAATTTACAGCTCTAGAAAACGTATGTATTCCTGCTTTCATCAAAGGAACTCCAAAAAGCAATGCGCTTAAAAAAGCAAAAGAACTATTAAATTTTTTAGGACTCAGTGAGCGGCTTCACCACAAACCTAATGCGCTCTCTGGAGGTGAACAACAGCGCGTTGCCGTTGCCCGAGCATTAGTCAATAACCCTCTTGTTGTTCTTGCTGATGAACCCTCAGGGAATTTAGACAGTAAATCTGCTGCACAATTACATCAATTATTTTTTGATCTCAGAGATGCTTTTGGCTTTACCTTTATCATTGTTACACATAATGAAGAATTAGCGGCAATGGCTGACCGAAAAATAACAATGACTGATGGACAAGTCTCATCGTGAATCCTTTAGCGGATTGAGTTTTATTGAACTCAAACAGTTTTTGGATGAAAAGGTTTTGCAATACAACACCACAAAATTCATTGAAAGCGACCCCATACAAATACCCCACTTATTTTCTAGAAAAGAAGATATTGAAATCGCGGCTTTTCTTACAGCAACAATAGCGTGGGGAAACCGTAAGAGTATCATAAAAAACGCGAACCGATTGATGGCTCTTATGGATCATGCACCTTTTGAATTTGTGATGGCGCATCAAACACAAGATTTAAATATTTTTGAAGGGTTTGTACATCGTACATTTAATGCTACGGACGCCATACAATTCATTAAAAGTCTAAACCATATTTATACCAAACACAATGGTATGGAAACACTTTTTTCTCGCTATGCCAATGAAGGTGTTCAATATGCAATTCATAAATTTAAAATGCACTTTTTTGAAATTGAACACAGTAAACGAACACAAAAACACATAAGTGACCCTTTAAAAAACTCCGCGGCAAAACGTATAAATATGTTTCTACGTTGGATGGTAAGACCAAATAATACCGGTGTTGATTTTGGGCTTTGGAACAGCATTAAAACATGTCAACTCTCCTGTCCTTTGGACGTTCATTCCGGAAATGTTGCGCGAAAATTAGGGCTGCTTAATAGGATGCAAAATGATGCAAAAGCTTTAGAAGAATTAGATCAAAATCTTCGTAAAATGGATCATAACGACCCTGTCAAATACGATTTTGCACTTTTTGGTCTTGGGGTTTTTGAAGACTTTTAATTTATTTTTTTGTAAATTATGGGTCCATTATGTCTAGAAAAATATTAATAATTTACTAGGTAATTCTGTTTTATCCCATTAACCAATTTATCAACTTCAAAACCTTTATC
This sequence comes from Bacteroidota bacterium, assembly GCA_027593245.1. Classification (GTDB taxonomy): domain Bacteria; phylum Bacteroidota; class Bacteroidia; order Flavobacteriales; family Flavobacteriaceae; genus UBA3537. The sequence goes on from JAQCJC010000040.1 coordinate 3,217, forward strand.
TAAGATTTTAGGAATAGTTTTTGTTATTATTATATAAATTTTGGTCATGAGAAAAATTGATATCATTACGGACATAACTTCAGTTTGCTTATATACATATTTCATTAATATAATTGTTAAGAAAATTCAAAACTCAAAAACCAAAAGGTTGTTGTATATAATAATCCTACTAGGAATCACATTTTTACTGAGTCGACGTGTTTATGATTATTTATAATTAATTTAAATTGAATTAAAACCCCAAATATGCAAAAAACCTACAAACTGCATCGGCCTGCGCCTTTGTCTAAAAAAGCAACTACACAACATCCTAAATGTAACGATGTTCTTTTCTTGCACTACAAAGTCCAAAAAAAGCTATTGAGAAAACTTGTTCCCAAAGAACTTGAATTGGATAATTTTGATGGAGACTATTGGATCTCAATTATAGGTTTTGAAAAAGTAAATTCTTTTTCTAAGTTATATGATTTAAACATTAGGACCTATGTTAAATTCAATGAACGTGCAGGAGTCTATAATTTGAAAATGGAAAGGAATGGATCATTGCCCTGGCTTTTGATGAAAATTAAGTCAAAAGTTTTCTTTAAATCTGAAAATATAAGCAACAATCGATACTTGTTTGAAACAAAAAATCTCAAAGAAAACAGTCTTATTCATATTAAATATGGAATCGGAAAACAAATTAAGATAAGATCAAAACTAGAACTATGGCTAACAGAACATTCAACACTTTATAGAGGTTATAAAAGAGAGGTTAAAAAAGTTAATATTCTTCAAAAACCCCCAAATTTAAGAAGATTAAAACCTAAATATATATTAGTTGATTACCCAAAATATCTAAGGGTATTTTCTAGACCTCCTAATGTCATGCATTACGCAGAAAGACTAGTTACCTACTCAATAAACAATAACTAACTAGAGCCAATATTAAATTTGAAAAGTTTTACCGTCTCTAGCCAACTCAACTGCTTTAAATATGACTAAAGCTTCTGTTCTAAATTCTTCCAAATCGCTGTAACGTGATGAATAGTGTCCTAAAATGAGAGTTCCGACTTTAGCTTTTTTGGCAATAGTGGCCGCTTGCTTCGCTGTGGAATGTTTAGTTTTACTACAAAGTTTGGCATGTGCCTCCAAAAAAGTAGACTCATGGTATAATACATCAATCCCATTTATTAAAGGGATGATATCTTCTTTGTATGCAGTATCACTACAAAAGGCATAACACTTTGGCACTAATCCCTTAGAAGTTACCGCACTGTTTGAAATTAAAACACCATCATTGTTCAGTACATCTTCTCCTTGTTTTAACTTTCTGTAGTAGGCCACATCTATATTGTTGGCTTCAGCCGCTTCAATATCTAATTTGCGGTCAAATGGTTTTTCCTTAAATAAATACCCATTTGTATATACTCTATGATCTAATGGAATAGTGCGGACCTCAAGTTTATCATCCTCATAAATTAGTTCAGATTTGGAGGACTCTAGTTCGTGAAAAATTAACTCAAAATTAATCCATGAGTTAGAGAGTTTTAACTGAACTAGAATAAGTTCCTCTAGTCCTTTTGGACCATAAATATGAAGATTAGTTTCGCGATTCAATAAGCGGAAAGTAGAAATCAAACCTATTAATCCAAAACAATGATCTCCGTGAAGATGCGAAATAAAAATATGTTTAATTTGATTAAATTTAATCTTGTTTTTTCTCAGCTCCATTTGTGTGCCTTCTCCACAATCAATCAAAAAAACATGACCTCGTGTTTCAAGAATTTGAGCTGTAGTATGGGCAGCAATTCTAGGAGTAGCACTGTAGCAACCTAATATGGTTAATTTCACAACTTATAATTTTAAAATCCTAAATCTCGTTGCATTTCATCCATTTCAATAAGATCTTCAGCCTCTAGCGTAGTGGGGACGACCACAAGTTCGTTGGGGAAATCGTTTATTGACCATTCTGAAGCTACCACAACAAATGATTTTTTTTTCGCTAGATGAACATGAGATCGCTTCAAAAGAGCCGCTATAAATATCATATCAGGCGCCTGGTTGGATGCTATATGAACAATAATATTATGAGATTTAAAATCTGTATAATGAGCATCAAATGAATCTAAAAAATCAGAATAAACTTGCTGTTCTTGATAGAGTAATGCATTGTGAGCTTTTAGTTTGAAATTCATCAAGACTCAATTTTTGAAGCTAACAAGTAGGTTACAGCCATACGAATAGCAACACCGTTTTCAACTTGGTCCAAAATTATAGCTTGATCAGAATCTGCGACATCACTAGTGATTTCTACTCCTCTATTGATTGGCCCAGGATGCATTATAACTATTGGTTGATCCAAATCGTCAAGCAACGCTTTATCCACTCCATATTGCTGGGTATACTCTCGAGTTGATGGAAAATAACTCACCTCCATACGTTCGTTTTGAACACGCAACATATTAGCCACATCACACCATTGAAGTGCTTTTTTTAGATTAGTTTCAACAATTACTCCTAAGTCTTCAATGTGTTTTGGAATAAGTGATTTTGGACCGCAAACCATGACTTCCGCACCAAGTAATTTTAAAGCAAAAATATTGGAAAGAGCGACTCTACTGTGTAAAATATCGCCAACTATTACAACTTTTCTACCGACAACTGAGCCTAATTTTTCACGAATAGAATAAGTATCCAAAAGAGCTTGTGTAGGGTGTTCGTGGGCACCGTCACCAGCATTGATGATTTTTGCATCCACATGACGCATCAGAAATTCTGCTGCTCCTGCTTTGGGGTGACGCATTACTACCATATCAACTTTCATTGACAATATGTTGTTGACAGTATCGATGAGCGTTTCACCCTTTTTTAAGGAGGATTGAGCGGCTGAAAAATTAATTACATCAGCCGAAAGTCGTTTTTGGGCAATTTCGAAAGAAAGTTTAGTACGCGTAGAATTTTCGAAAAATAAGTTGGCGATAGTGATATCTCGTAAAGAAGGCACCTTTTTTATAGGGCGATTAATAACTTGTTTAAAATGATCTGCAGTTTCAAATATTAAATGAATATCATCTTTTGTGAGGTATTTAATTCCTAATAAGTGATCTACACTCAATGTACTCATAATCTATTGTTTTATCAAATAAACGTTGTCTTCTCCTTGTGTTTCTTTCCAGTTTACAATAACTTTTTCATCGTCAATGGCATCAACTTGACGACCACGGTAATCGGGCTGAATTGGTAAATGCCTACTGAAACGACGATCAATTAAAATAAGCAACTCTATATTTTTCGGTCTTCCATAGGACTGAATGGCTGTCAAGGCTGCTCGAATACTTCGTCCAGTATATAATACATCATCAATGAAAACAACTTTTTTACCTTCTACAACAAAATTCATCTCAGTTGCACTAGCCTCCAAAACTTTATCGGATCGCCTAAAATCGTCCCTGTAAAATGTAATATCTAAGTAACCCACCTGTAGGTCTGCAATATTATAATCTGATTCTAGTAATTGCGTGAGTCGGTCTGCAAGATGCCGTCCTCGAGGTTGTAAACCCACTAAAATGGTGTTAGAAAAATCGTTGTGTTTTTCAATAAGTTGACAAGCCAATCTATGGAGGATGATGTTTACTTCTTTTTCGTCCAATAAAACTTTTTGACTCATAGTAATTTCAACATATTCGTGCGCAAAGGTAATAGAAAAATTTGATATACAAATCTTACTTTAAGCTTCAATGCTTAAAATTTAATCCTGAAAAATAAACAAACGACTACAACAAATAGTCTGTACTTATAAAATTAGATTGTTTCGCGTCGAGCATTTCCTTCAAAATTTCACTATTGTAGGGATTGTCCTTAGTGGCTACAAAAGTTCTAATTGAGAACGATCTCAAGGCATCACGAACACTTAGGGTGCTGAAAGCAGAATCCTTACGACCGGTAAACGGAAACACATCCGGCCCACGCTGACAAGAACTATTTAAGTTTACACGACAAACAAGATTAACAAGTGTATCGATAAGCGGTGCTAAAGTTGTGGTGTTTTTACCAAAAACGCTTACCTGTTGTCCATAGTTAGATTCTGCCATATCATCAAGGGGTTGCTGGATATCTGTAAAAGTCATCATTGGAATTACAGGTCCAAATTGCTCTTCATGATAAACATCCATGGTTTTATCGACTGGATAAAGAACTGAAGGGAAAATATAATTTTCGGTACGTTCCCCTCCTCTAGAATTTAGAATTTTTGCACCCTTTGATTTAGCATCATCGATTAAGTCTTGAATATAATCGGGTTTATTTACTTCAGGAAGTGGAGTGAGCATTGCATCATTTTCCCAAGGATTACCAAATTTAAGTGCATCTACCTCAGCACAAAACTTAACTTTGAATGCATCAAAAATAGTTTCATGAATGTATAATACTTTTAGTGCTGTACAGCGTTGTCCATTGAAGGATAAGGTTCCTGCGATACATTCTCGTACTGCTAAATCTAAATCCGCATCAGGTAGAACAATAGCTGGGTTTTTTGCTTCTAAACCGAGAACACTTCTGAGTCTATTTTTCTTTGGGTGGGCATTCTGGAGCGCATTGGCAGAGTTACTATGCCCAATCAATGCCAACACATCTATTTTTCCCGTTTCCATCAATGGAGTGGCTAAAGTTCGACCACGACCAAAAAGGATATTTACAACTCCTTTTGGGAAGCTATTTTTAAAAGCTTCCATCAATGGAGTAAGTAGAAGAACTCCTAATTTAGCCGGTTTAAAAATTGTTGTATTTCCCATGATAAGTGCAGGGATCAATAAAGCAAATGTTTCATTAAGTGGGTAATTATATGGTCCTAAGCAAAGTACAATTCCAAGAGGACCTCTCCTAATGTGCGCATATACACCAGAGTGTTTATGGAATTTAGCGGCGTTACGGTCTAGTTGTTTGTAATCGTTTATGGTGTCTAAAATATAATCTACCGTTCTGTCAAATTCTTTTTCCGAGTCTTTTAGGTTTTTGCCAATTTCCCACATAAGATATTTAACAACTTCGGCTCGTTTAGTTTTCATTTGCACTACAAATTTTTCCATGCAAGCAATACGGTCAGCGACTTTCATAGTTGGCCACAAGCCCTGACCATTATTATATGCTCTAGAAGCAGCATCCAGAGCTTCCAAAGCTTGTTCTTTTTCCAATAAAGGAATAGAGCCCAATAGTGTTGGTGCATAATCCTCTGTTGAGGAAATAGTTGAATACACATCGGAAGTAGCGCCTTTCCATTGTTTTAATTCTCCGTCAACTAAATACGTTTCTTGATGAATTAAAGAGTTGATTTTAAATTGCTCAGGGATGTTTTGGAAACCCATAATTTTTTTGTTTTAATGAATTATAAAATTAACAATAACGATTTTTTATAAATACAAAAAAAAGTTAATTATTTAAAAAATTGAAAATCAAGTTATTATAAATAAAAAAAACCCTTCTTTCGAAGAGTTTTTTTTATTATATCCGGCTGGCACTATTTACCATCCATCTTGTCTTTCAATGCTTGAAGCGCTTCATTTGCATCTCCAAGGGTTGTCTTGGCTTCAGACGCATCTTTTGCGGCCTTTTTGGCTGCAGCTTTTACATTTTTCACTTCTTCGGCTTTAAACACTGCAGTATGAGACGCAACTACTCGTTTGAACTCTTTGCTAAATTCTATAATAACAAATTCTGCTTCTTCACCTTTTTTAAGCTTAGAACCATCCTCTTTCTCTAAATGACGAGAAGGGATAAATGCAACAATATCATCATTGAATTGTATAGTAGCACCTTTGTCAACAATTTCAAGTAATGGAGCAGTATGCTTGGTATTTAAACCAAACTCAGACTCATACTTGTCCCAAGGATTTTCCTTAGTTTGCTTATGTCCAAGACTCAATTTTCTGCCTTCAACATCCAATTCAAGAACAACAACTTCAAGTTGATCACCAACAGCACAGAATTCGCTTGGGTGCTTGATTTTCTTTGTCCAAGATAAATCTGAGATGTAAATCAGTCCATCGATACCTTCTTCCATTTCAACAAATACACCAAAGTTTGTAAAGTTTCTTACAACACCAGTATGATTAAATCCAACAGGGAATTTAGACGTAATGTCTGTCCAAGGATCTTGCGAAAGTTGCTTGATACCTAAAGACATTTTACGGTCTTCCCGATCGAGGGTCAAAATCTGAGCTTTGACCACATCTCCAACACTCACAAAATCTTGTGCGGAACGCAAGTGCGTAGACCATGACATTTCAGAAACGTGAATTAACCCTTCTACACCTTCTGCAACTTCAATGAAAGCACCATAATCAGCAATAACAACAACTTTGCCTTCCACTTCGTCACCAACTTTAACGTCTTCACCAAGTGCATCCCATGGGTGCTTGCTTAACTGCTTAAGACCCAATTGAATTCTTGATTTATTTTCATCAAAGTCAAGGATTACAACATTAAGCTTCTCGTCGAGTTCAACGATTTCACTTGGGTGGTTAATTCTAGACCAAGAAAGATCTGTAATATGTACAAGGCCATCGACACCACCAAGGTCCATAAATACTCCGTAAGATGTGATATTTTTGACAATACCTTCAAGAACTTGACCTTTTTCTAGTTGATTGATGATTTCTTTCTTTTGAATTTCAATATCAGCTTCAATTAGCGCCTTGTGCGATACAACAACGTTTTTAAATTCGTGGTTGATTTTCACTACTTTGAATTCCATAGTTTTGTTCACATATTGGTCGTAGTCTCTAATTGGCTTAACATCAATTTGAGAACCAGGCAAGAATGCCTCAATACCAAATACATCAACGATCATACCTCCTTTGGTACGGCACTTTACAAAACCATTAACGATTTCGCCAGTTTCGTTAGCTGCAATGACACGATCCCATGCTTTTATAACACGAGCTTTTCTGTGCGAGAGTATAAGCTGCCCCGTAACATCTTCTCGAACGTCAATAAGTACTTCGACTTTATCGCCAACGGTAAGTTTTGGATTGTATCGAAATTCATTTAAAGAAATCACACCTTCAGACTTTGCGTTGATATCAATGATTGCATCGCGATCAGTCATGTGAATAACGGTACCTTCGACAACTTGATCGTCAAGGGTTTCTACAAAGTTTTCAGAAACCAACTTCTCGAATTCATCGAGCTTTTCGTCTGCAACAGGGTCTATACCCTCTTCGTAATTGTGCCAATTAAAATCTTTTAAAAATTGCTCAGGATTAGTTTGAGCTTCGTTTGTTGTTTCAACAACTGGAGTATCTTGGATAGACTCTTCCGTATTTGTGGTTTGTTCTTCAGCCATAGCTGATTAAAATTTGTATTCCATGTGTTCTAATGGTTAGATTTACTGCAATAACACACAGAAGTGTTAGTTTAAGTTTAATTCTTCTCTCCAACCTTTTTGCTAAGAAGAGTGCAATAATACAACTAATCTATTATTTGGGCAAATTATATCTATGATTTTGAGATAGATAGCTTCTAAAAGGCCAAAAAATAATTTCAAAAAGTTGAAAACTAAAAAAAATAGTCTAATTTTAAAATTATTATAACCCTATAAATCTACTTATTATGATCAAACAAAAATACCAATCTGTGTTGGACTTAGGTACCGAGTTGAATATCCAAAATGGCGATGTTTTTGAGGAAAATGGCGTTTTAAAAATCAAAGGAACAGCCAAAACCCCTTACGAAAAAAACATTATTTGGGACCAAATTAAAACTGTTGGGGGACAAAATCCGTCCGACATTAAAGCTGATATTAAAGTTTCTGATGAAAGTGTGTACCACCGCCACACAGTAAAAAGTGGCGAAACTTTAGGGAAAATTGCAAAACACTACTGAGGGGATCCTATGAAGTACAAACAAATTTTTCAAGCCAATTCGGATATTCTAAAAAATCCAGATTTGATTTACCCTAACCAAGAACTGGTGATTCCTAACCTTTAAAACTAACAAAATAAAGGCCGATAAGCTCGGTCTTTATTTTTTTTATAAAGATTAGTCTATCAAAGCCTTAATCCAGTCCATGACTATTGTGTATTGTTGAGATTGTGTAAGGTTAGTGTTATCTAAAACACGTGCATCATTGGCTTGTGTGAGTGGGGAATCTGCTCTGGTGGAGTCTTTCTGATCACGAGATGTGATGTTTTCATAAACTTCATCAAAAACTACAGTTTCGCCTTTGGCGATAAGCTCGTCATAGCGGCGCTGCGCACGGATTTGCGCAGAAGCCGTCATAAAAATTTTAAGCTCTGCTTTTGGAAAGACTACGGTTCCAATATCTCTTCCATCCATTACAATGCCTTTTTGTTCTCCCATTCGTCGTTGTTCTCTAACAAGACATTTACGGACTTCGGGCAATGCTGCGACTTTACTTACTAAATTTGACACTTCCATCCCTCTTATTTTTGAGGACACTTCTTTGTTATTCAAAAAAAGAACAGTTGGAAAAGTGCCTTCATTTTTGATTTCAATAGTAACACTTTCAATATTTGAAATTAAAGCATCTTTATCAAAATTATTCTCGTCTATAAAATGGTTTTCAATAGCAAAAAGCGTTACCGCTCTGTACATGGCACCAGAGTCTACATAAATATAGTCCAATGTTTTGGCAAGGTGTTTAGCTAGCGTACTTTTTCCTGTAGAGGAATGCCCATCAATGGCTATGGTAATTTTCTTCATTATTGTAAACTTATCTGTACACCCAAAAAACTAGTGTTTGCTGCTGATGAGTAGCGTGCATGAGTGTAACTGAAACGTAATTTATTAAACTTTAAGCCAACCCCAAAAGATAAACCTGAAAAGTTGCGCTGTTCCAAAATTCTCAATTCTTCGGCACGCCTAAAGCTGTAGCCTAAACGAAGGTTAAAGCCCTTGTCCGGAAACAACTCCACTCCTACCAATGTGTGACGAATTAAGTTACTAAAAAAACCTATTTCCTCTTGAGTCTGATTACCGTTTAGATCTGATGTAGCACGAGCAGGATTGGCAGTAGCTATTGGCCATTTTTGCAAGTTTTCGAAAGTTAAATGCCAGCGAATAGGTACAAATTGCAAGGTTTGACTAAAGCCCAAGTCTACTTCAAAGGGTAAAGGCTCCCGCAGGCCCGCATAAGTTGTAAATTGTGTTCCAATGTTGCGTACCACAAGCGCTGCATTAAATTCGAGGTATTCATTAAGATAAACCAAACCAAAATCTAAAGCCCCTCCAAAAGAATTGTACTGCTCTAACTTGGACGATATAAGTTTTACATTGGCACCAGCATAAAAGTCTGTGTACCCAATTTGTAAAGCATATCCAAATGAAATAGCCGTTTCATTGCCCGTAAAGGAGCCCGTACTATTGCCAAATTCATCGTACCCATCAAAAGTTCCATAATCAACATAAGTAGCGCCAACATGAAATGTTTGTGTTCTTCTATCAACAGTGTAAGCGTAGGCTGCAGTACCGTAGCGTATATCACCAAGATGATTAGCATAATTTAATGCCAGTTGATTATCCATCTCTATATTAATAGTAGCCGGATTGTAAAGCCCTTGAGTAACATCATAGTCAATATTAGTAATCACTTTACCGCCTAGTGCAGCTTGTCGAGGAGAGGACATGAGGTTGAGGAACTGGTATGTTGCTTCACCACCCAATTGAGCAAAAACTGATGATGGTGCAGCAAGAATTAAAATAAGCGTAACTAATATCCTCATTGGCGTTCAAAAATAACTAATTCAATTACAAAACGAGTTATTGCTTGCTTTATTTTAAACTTAGGGTAGAATAATGCTCTACAACTAAAGAGATTTGGCGTGGGTTACTTTTGTTTTGGTAATGGCCAAATCAATAACCTCGCGCATTTCAGAAGCATAATGGAACGTAAGGCCCTTTAAGTAATTTGCATTAATTTCATCCACATCGCTTTTATTTGCTTTGGACAATATGATTTCTTTAATTTTAGCACGCTTTGCTGCCAATATTTTTTCTTTCATACCCCCTACTGGAAGAACTTTACCGCGCAAGGTAATTTCACCAGTCATGGCCAAGTTTTTCTTTACTTTTCGTTGTGTAAATAAAGACACTAAAGAAGTTAGCATAGTAATTCCGGCGCTAGGTCCATCTTTTGGTGTCGCACCTTCAGGAATGTGAATATGGACATTATAATCAGTGAAAACATGATTTTTAATGCCAAAATTCTCAGCGTTTGCCTTGATGTATTCCATGGCTATTGTCGCTGACTCTTTCATGACTTTTCCAAGGTTACCAGTAATATTGAGTGCTCCTTTGCCCTTTGAAAGAATTGATTCGATAAATAAAATATCGCCTCCAACTCGTGTCCAAGCCAAACCTGTCACTACGCCAGCAACACTGTTGTTTTCGTAGCGATCTCGTTCAAGTTTGGGAGATCCCAAAATTTCAATGAGATCGTCGTTTGATACTTTAACAGCATAGTCCTCTTCCATGGCTATATTTTTAGCGGCAAAGCGCACAACTTTCGCAATTTGTTTTTCCAAACCACGAACTCCAGATTCCCTTGTATACCCCTCAACAATCTTCTCCAACTGAGGTTGGGCAATTTTCAAATGTTTTGTCGTTAGCCCATGTTCCGCTAATTGCTTTGGAAGAAGATATTTTTTGCCTATTTGGACTTTTTCTTCTATTGTATAACCATTGACGTTTATGATCTCCATACGATCTAATAAAGCGGGTTGAATGGTATTTAAACTATTTGAGGTGGCAACAAACATAACTTTGGACAGATCGTAGCCCATTTCCAAAAAATTGTCGTAAAATTCTGCATTTTGTTCTGGGTCTAAAACTTCAAGCATAGCCGAAGAAGGATCTCCCTGATGAGAATTTGACAACTTATCGATCTCATCTAAAACAAAAACTGGATTTGAAGTTCCTGCCTTTTTTAAACTCTGTAAAATTCGACCAGGCATAGCGCCTATATACGTTTTGCGATGCCCTCTAATTTCTGCTTCATCACGCATTCCACCAAGCGAAATACGAACATATTCTCGGCCTAAAGCTTCAGCTATAGATTTTCCCAAAGAAGTTTTTCCAACTCCTGGAGGACCGTACAAACATAAAATCGGCGATTTCATATCGTTTCGAAGTTTTAAAACAGCCAAGTATTCGATGATTCTACGTTTTACTTCTTCTAGACCAAAATGATCACGATCTAATATCTTTTGAGCGCGTTTCAAGTCAAAATTATCCTTACTGAAATGATCCCATGGTAATTCCAAAAATAAATCCAAATAATTGCGCTGGATAGAATATTCAGCTACCTGTGGATTCATCCTTTGGAGTTTACCTAACTCTTTATTGAAGTGATTTTTTACTTTAGTGTCCCAACTTTTAGCTGAGGCACGCTTTTTCATGTCCTCGATTTCTTCCTCATAACTAACCCCACCAAGTTCTTCTTGAATGGTTTTAATCTGTTGCTGAAGAAAATATTCCCGCTGTTGCTGATTCATGTCGTGCTGAACTTTAGACTGAATATCATTTTTAAGCTCTAAACGTTGGTACTCAACATTCATGTGCTTCAGCGTCTTTAGAGCCCGCTGATGCAAATCGTTAACTTCCAGCAAAGCTTGTTTTTCAACAACTGAAACACTCATGTTTGAAGACACAAAATTGATGAGAAACGAATTACTTTCGATGTTTTTGATCGCAAAAGACGCTTCAGAGGGAATGTTTGGGCTTTGTTTTATAATTTCTAAAGATAAATCCTTGATAGATTCTATTGCGGCAACAAATTCTACGTCATCTTTTTTGGGAATGAACTCGTCAACACTCTTTATTTTAGCAGTCATATATGGATTCTCAGAAACCAATTCAGTAATTTCAAACCGCTTTTTTCCTTGAATGATAACCGTTGTATTGCCATCTGGCATTTTCAAGACTTTCAAAATTCGTGCAACGGTTCCAATGCTGTGAATATCGTCAAAGTTTGGATCCTCTACACTCTCGTCTTTTTGTGCAACCACGCCAATAACTTTTGATCCCTTATTGGCATCATTAATTAACTTAATAGATTTATCACGGCCAGCGGTAATAGGAATAACAACTCCCGGAAAAAGCACTGTATTCCTCAAGGATAATATTGGAAGAGAATCCGGAAGGCTTTCATTTTTTATAACCTCCTCATCTTCAGTAGTCATGAGCGGAATTAATTCTGAATTTTCATCAAAATCCTGAAGTGACAAACTGTCAAGTAATTTATATTTTGGGTTATTCATATCAATTATAAGTCATTCTGTCATGTAAAACAGAAAATATTAGATTTTAGTCGTTTTAAAATATTTGTATTGACGCCCTAATAAGAAGTTGATCAGGAGAAATACAACTTCTAAAAGACAATTCTTGTGCCAATCTACGGAAGAAGTAAACTTTTATTAACGAACATATTTTGTTCTCTTGAGCTTGAAGAGACACAGAAAGGCCATGAAAAAGAAACCGGCAAGAGCTAAGACAGAATATTGCATCGATCCTGTGATAGCGATGAGTAGACCAAAAACAATCATTCCAAGGACAATAGCGATTTTTTCGGTCACATCATAAAAACTAAAGTAGGTGGCGTGGTCTTGTGTTTCGGGTAATAACTTAGAATATGTAGAGCGCGTTAAGGACTGGGTTGCACCCAAAACAAACCCTAAGATAATGCCCATTGCATAGAAATAATTATCAACATTGGGCTGGTCTTTATCTAAAATAAAAGCTATAAGACAGACTAACCCCCAAATACATAGCGTAATTTTAAGGGTTGAAATATTGCCAATTATATGGGAAAGTTTTGAAAACAGAAAAGCGCCAAAGATTGCAACAATTTGAACGATTAGAATAGTAAATATCAAATTAAATGTTGGCAGTCCTAATTCTTCACTACCAAAAATTCCAGCCATTAGTATGATGGTTTGGACTCCGACACTTAGAAAAAAGAAAGCCATTAAAAAATATTTCAGGTGGCTTTGAGAATTTAAAGACTTAAAAACTGATTTTAATTCCAAAAAACCATTCCATATATAATCCTTACCAGATTTTTGATTATGTTTATTATTTGGAAGTCGTTTGTAGGTAATTTGGGCAAAACCAAACCACCAAACTCCTACCAATGCAAATGTGATTCGTGGGGCAAACGTTGGATCAGTAATTCCAAACCATTGTGGTTTTTGAACCAAAACAAGGCTAAAAATCAATAATAAAACTGAGCCAACATAACCATAAATAAAGCCTTTAGCACTCACCACATCCTGCTGTTCAGGGTAGGCAACTTCAGGCAAATATGCATTATAAAAAACAATACTGCCCCAAAACCCAATACTGGCAAAGACAGTACATAAAAGAGCTATCCAAAGCGTGGACTCGCCTTTAAAGAAAAATAGGGAAATAACTGAGATGGATCCCAATAAGCAAAAACGCTTTAGAAACTTTAATTTATCGCCTGTATAATCTGCAATACCAGAAAGTATTGGAGAAATAAATGCTACAATTAAAAAAGAAAAAGCTAAGGTGTAGTCGTATAAAGTTGTGGGGTTCCAAAGTGCTCCTAAAAAAACTATTTTACCCTCAATATTAGCAAAAGAGCTCGCCATACTGCTGTAGTAAATTGGAAAAACCGCTGTACTTATCACTAGTGGATAAACTGAGTTGGCCCAATCGTAAAAAGCCCAAGCATTGATGAGCTTTTTACTACCTCTTTCAAGTTTCTTCATAAAAAAGCTGCTTTTTTCTAAGCAGCTTACAATTTAGTTAATTATTTTAATATAATTCAATTTTATCTAAATTGAGTAACCCCAAATTTTTCTGCTTCAGCTTTTGCTTTTGGAGCCAGTGCTGAAAGGTTTTCAATTCGTGAATCGTTTGATGGATGTGTACTTAAAAATTCTGGTGGTCCTTTTTTACCACTTTTACTGGCTTTCATACGCTCCCAAAGCTTAGAAGCTTCGTAGGGATCGTATCCTGCTATAGCCATGATATAAACCCCAATTTTGTCGGCTTCAGATTCGTGACCTCTACTGAAGGGTAGAATCCCTCCTACCGTTGTACCTACTCCATAAGCCATATTGAACATATCTCTTTGCTTCTCATCCTTAAAAGCAAAATTCCCTGCCGCTGCACCCGCTTGCTGAAGCAATCCTGCACTCATGCGTTGCTGACCATGGTTTGCTAAGGCATGAGCAACTTCGTGTCCCATAATTGCAGCTACACCTGTTTCGGAAGACGCTATTGGCATGATTCCAGTGTAGAACACGATTTTACCACCAGGCATACACCAAGCATTCACCGTCTCGTCTTCAACCAAATTGTACTCCCATTTATAGTCTTTCAAATAACCAGGAAAATTATTTGCATCTAACCAACGTTTAGCAGCCATAGAAATACGTTGACCGACACGTTTTACCATGTCTGCTTCTGCAGTCCCAGTTACTACCTTGTTTTCAGAAAGAAATTGATTGTACTGTTCAAAAGCCATGGGTAAAATTTGTGAATTAGGCACTAATGCCATGGTTTTCTTTCCTGTAAAAGGATTTGTAGCACATGAGATCACTACAAAAAGCATCAAGAAAAATAAAAAATTAGTTTTCATATATTAATATTTAGTATCAAGAATTATTCCATTGTACAAATACAACAAAGAGCTAAGAGTCACAAAGTTTTGTGAAAAAATATAATTTAACCCTAAAAATAGCTAATTTTAATAAATAAAACTCACCCAT